>CAMAJQ010000118.1 GCA_945835865.1 uncultured Clostridia bacterium | reverse complement strand
CAGCAGCCCGTTTCACGGTCTGCGTGTAGTTCCTTGTAAACTGACCTAAATTATTCGTCAAAAATCAACATATTCAAGTTCAACTCCCCGTGGACGCCTGCACCCTTTTAGGCTTAAAAAGACGCTCCTTTTTGTTCGTCATTGACAAGTCTGAATAGCTTGAACTTCTTTACTATTAAAAGAATGTTCGGGCTATTTTGCTTTATTGAAGAATTTAAAAACTTCCGCAAAAAAAACAGAGCCGATAGGGCGTAATTGCCCGATCGGCTCTGCCGTTATTCGAAGATTTATTTTTCGGTTCAACCTGAATTTCAGTATCATGCTTATCCCTGTTTACCGCATCCGGGGGCGCCTATACGCCGATATCCTTCGCTTCAGACGACCGCGCCGCCTTTTTCCTTCCGGTTCCGCTCAAACCATCTCTCTATTTCACCCTTTGCTCCCGCCAGGATGCCTTCGACGTCTGCCCCGGACATATCAAGCCCCTCGGCACAAAAACGTTCCGTCCGTCGGATCCCATAAAAACTCACGGCAAGTTCCCTGACGTAAGAATAGCCGAAATCCCTGACAACGGGACCGCCGGAAGTCGTGACGTAGAACAACCGCTCCGCACGGCACAAGCCCTTCGGAACGCCGTTTTCATAACGGAAGGTCACGCCGCAAACCGACACCGCTTCCAGATATACTTTCAACGACGAAGGAAAAGAAAGGTCCCAGTAAGGCGCGGCGATGACGACGGTGTCCGCCCGTGCAAAATCCCTTGCGTATCGCGTCAGCGGATGATCCTCCATACGTTCCTCAACCAACCTGTCTCGCAGAGTCAGCGTCAGCCCGTTCAACGGCTGAATATTCTCGCGCTGCAGATTGACTTCCCGCACTTCGTCCTTCCACCTGTCAAGAAAGAATCCGGCAAGTTCTTCCGTTCGGGATCCGTCCCGGACGCATGCATTGACGAACAGCGTACTCACGATTTTCTCCTCTCTTCCGATTCTATCGGTAATTCCCGTGAAACGTTCCGGTTTCCGACCGGATCAGATCCGCTTTTGCGGGCGAAATGTATTGCAGACAACACCCCGACGGGAAAGAAATAAGCACACCAGAACTCAAGCGCGATCACCCCGCCCCGATTGGTTCCGCCTTCGGACATGGATTGAAAAACCCCCGTCATCGGCATGATGAAACAACCGAAAAAGAATACGCCGTGAGCAATCATCAGATATTTCAGCCACTTGTCGGTCTTGGTTTTCCCTTCGACGGTCAGCCCGATAAAAAAGGTTGAAAGAGCCATCATTCCGTATCCGAGAAGATCGTAATGAAAGAGCAGACCGCCTCTCGAATAGTCGAGAATTCGCATCGCCTGTTCATTGAAAGAATCGTTCCGGACGGAAGTCGTCTGCGCGAAATACACGAGGAAGATCAACACGGCGTAGATCGCCGCAAAGACCGTTCCGACGTCGGCGGCAACCTTCCGCTTCCGATCGCATTCGTTCCGGAACGCGGCGACGATCATAATATATCCGATCGGCAGAAACATACAGACCAGATAACTCCCGAACTCAAAAGAGATCGTCAGAAAGATCGCAAACAGCAAAACCGAAAGCGACGTGAGAACCGCTCCCGTAACGGCGACAGCCTTATTCATTCCACCCTCCTTCTTACCGTCTTTCTTATTGTTTATCATCCCGTTATAACGTCCGCGGGGAAAAGAAAAAACGGAGCGACCGCGCCGTTCGTTTCCGACGGTCGATTCCGTTATTTTTTTTCTTTTCCCTGACCGCCCGAGGGATTATTCAACTTGTTCTATCAATGAAATCAACGTCACGTATTCCGTTTTTACGTTTAAAAAGAGTTCCGTCGTTCCGTCGAGATTTCTCCTTCGCAGTTTTTCCGTCAGTTCGTATGCGGCGCGGTAAAGCCGGTTGAAACCGAGGTTCAGACAAATCCCTTTGATCGTATGCACGGCACGGAACGCCGTCTCGATATTCCCTTCGGCAAGCGATTCGGTCAACAACGCGTAATTGGGATCCCTCGGGAATTTCAGCGCGATACTATGAACCGTTTCTTCCGAGCCGAGACGCTCGACAACCCCTTCGTAATCGTCGTGAAGAGCATCGTACATTTCTTTCAAAGTCATGACCTTTCACCTCTTTCTCCGGAATCTTTTCGGATCCCGACCTGAAAATCCGTTGCACCGAATCCCCGCGGTTTTTCGTAACCTTGTAATAAACGGATAACCGACTTATCTGCCGTCTTTTACTGAATATCTCCCGCCTCGTTCTTCACGAGGCGGTCCTTGACCTCCTCGAGACATTGCAACAGAACGGGGTGGAAACAACCGCATTCGCCTCTTTGGATCATCCCGATGGCCCGTTCGGTGGAATAGGCTTCCTTGTACGGACGTTTCGCCGTGAGAGCGTCGTATACGTCCGCAAGGGACACGACCTGCGCGGCAATGGGGATCTCGTCCCCTTTCAACCCGTCCGGATAACCTCTGCCGTCGTATTTCTCGTGGTGCCAGCGGCAGATCTCGTATGCGTACTTAACGAGCGGCTCATCCTGGTAATCCCGTATTTTCCGGATGAGTTCCGCGCCGATCAGCGTGTGTTTTTTTACCGCCTCAAATTCTTCCGCGGTCAGCTTCCCCGGCTTGCCGAGTATGGCGTCGTTAATGCCGATCTTTCCGATATCGTGCAGAGCCGCCGCCGTCGAGATGAGATAAACGTCCTTATCGGTCAGCCCGTACACGCTCGTTTTTTCGAGCAGACTGACGAGAAGGATCTCGGTGATCTTGTTGATGTTGGAGAAATGCTCGCCGTTGCTTCCCTCGCGGAAGTCTGCGATCTCCCCCAATATATCCACCAGAATGCGGCTGTTTTTTTCTTTTTCCAGGATCTCGTCCGACACGGCGGTGGTCAGCCTGCGCTGTTTTTCGTACAGATTGATGGTATTCAACACCCTGCGATAGACGACTTTCGTATCAAACGGGCGGCTGATAAAATCGGAAACGCCCATCTCGTAAGCCTTGCGGATGGTCTGCCACGATTCGTCTCCCGTGATGGTGATGACGGGGATCTCCTCGATCTGACGGTTTTTCGTCATGTAATCGAGAACCTCGAATCCGGACATCTCCGGCATGATGATATCGAGCAGGACGAGAGAAAGATGATTGCCGTGTTCGCGGAGAAATTCGATGCATTCCTTACCGTCCTTCGCCTCAAACACGTTGAATTCGTTCCGCAGAATGGATTTGAGAATCTCACGGTTGATCTCGGAATCGTCGACGACGAGAATATTCGGACGGTCTATCGTCTCTTGCGTTTTCCCTTCCCGATCGGTCACGAGGACGTTTTTGCGTCTTTTGGCACGATATAATAACCGATCGGCACGGTTCGCCGCGTCCTCTACCCGCTCGTTGCGGCAGAGCGTGGCGCCGATGCTCGTCGTCAATTTAATTTCGGCGTGGTTGGGCAGAACGATCCGGCTGATATCGCGCAAGACGTTCTGCAGGCATTTTTCAAAACTTTCTCCTTTCATTCCGGGCATCACGAGAAGAAATTCGTCTCCTCCGTAACGGATGATTTTGTCGGAAGTGCGGATGCCCTTTTTCAATTCATCGGAGACCGCTTTCAAAACGTCGTCTCCCGCGGAATGTCCGTAAACGTCGTTATAAATTTTGAAATCGTCGAGGTCGATCATGGCGACGCCCGCCGAAAGGGTGGATTTCCTGAGTTTTTCTTCGTAAAACCGACGGTTGTACACGCCCGTCATAACGTCCGTATAGGTTTTTTCGTAATATTCGTTCAGACGGAAAACGAGCTTCTGGCTGTCCGCCATGTCAATGACGTTTTCCACCTCGAAAGCGCGGATCAATTCCATCACGCAGGGCTCGCCGTCCACTTCGACGAAACGGGCGATGACCTGATAGATGCCCTTCGTCGAGAATTCGAGTTTAACGGCTTCCTTCCGACCGAGATACGCCTTTGAGGAAACGCAGTTCTCGCACGGCTTATCTTTCTGCCAGAAGGAATAACAGGGACACGCCAGATTGCCGAGTTCCTCTTTCCGACAAATCCCTGCAATCTCGTTCTTTTTCAAAAGGCGAACGACGGTGAAGACCTTGCGGAATTCTTCTATTTCTGCAACCGCTTCCCGAGCCGTCAGTTTTGTCACCGTTTCCATATAGCGTCCTCTTGCGTTTCCGTTTGTCGTCTTTTTCAAGGGTATCTTTCCCGATCCTCTCTGTAACCCACCACGGAATCGAATATCTTGAAATCCCCTTGTTCTATCATACACCGTTTTTTTAAAAAAGTCAAGAGAAAGCCCGCATTTTCCTTTTCCCGCAATAAAAACAATCCGC
>CAMAJQ010000117.1 GCA_945835865.1 uncultured Clostridia bacterium | reverse complement strand
GTCACTTCGAGAAAGGGGCAGAAACCCGTTCTTTCCGACCTGCGTGAATCGGGCGCCATCGAACAGGACGCCGATATCGTCATGTTCATTCACAGACCCGATCTCGCCGCCGAGGAAAAGGAACTCGAGCAAGGTAAGGTCAAGAAAAACGTCGCCGAGATCATTCTCGCCAAAAACAGAGCGGGCGCGTGCGATTCTTTCGAGTTGCAATTCAAGGGAGAGAAGTCCAAATTCATCAATATGCCCGCAAGCTTTATCGACGATATGCAGATCCCGTCTGGCAGGCGGAAGAGAGAGGAGTATTCGGGAGACGACGCCCCCCTTCCCGAAGGAGAACCGTCGGACGGCGACGTTCCCGCGCTGACGGAAGAGGACAACGTCGACGATATATTTTGAGTTTTATGGAAACCGAAGTTTTAAAAATTGACGATACATCTCTCGCACGGGCGAGAGAACTGATCCTCGGAGGAGAACTGTGCGCTTTTCCCACCGAAACCGTTTACGGGCTCGGGGCGCTCGCATATTCGGATGAAGCCGTAGAAAAAATATTCGAGGCGAAGGGGAGACCGTCCGACAACCCTCTGATCGTTCACGTTCACAAAGATTACGACGTCGACAAACTCGTGACGGTGGAATACGATTACGTATACCGCCTTCGGGAGGCTTTTCTGCCCGGACCGCTGACGATGGTTTATAAAAGCAAAGGTATGGTCAGTCCCGTCGCCACCTGCGGACTTGGCACCGTAGGGATCCGGATCCCTTCGCACGAAGGTGCGCAGGCATTTCTGAAAGCGGTCGACGTTCCCGTCGCCGCTCCGTCCGCCAACGTATCCAAACACACGAGCCCCGTCACGGCTCGTCACGTCCTGGAAGACCTCGGGGGAAAGATCCCCCTCATTCTCGACGGAGGAAAGTGCACCGGGGGAATCGAAAGCACCGTGCTCGACGTCACGACGGATACGCCCGTCATTCTCCGCAGCGGGCTCGTCACTGCGGATATGATACGGAAAGTTGCGGGCAAGTGCCGCTATTCGGAGAACAAACCGACGGACGAGATCCGCGCTCCCGGAATGAAATACAGACATTACTGCCCCAAATGCGAAACGGCGCTCTTCGAGCGGAAGGATTTCGTCCGCGCTCAGGAATACCACGACCGGGCGGAGTTGCAGGGCAGGAGAGTTTGTTTCATGTGCGACGAGGAAATGGCGTCTCTCGTCCGGGGAAAGATACTTTCTCTCGGCAGGACGGCGGAACAGATCGCCTCCAATCTATACGATAAATTGCACGAAGCGGAAGAGGTCGCCGATCTCGTCGTCGCTTTTGCAGTCGATACGGGAAGCGACGTAGACGTCGGCATCATGAACAGGCTTTCCAAGGCGTGTAAAAAAGCCGCGGATGAAAGGGAATAAAGACGGCGGTTGCGTTGCAAAGCCGACAAGGAGATATTGAAAGATGAAAATAGCAATCGGATGCGATCATGCGGGGATTCACCTGAAACCCCTCCTGATCGGATATCTTGAAAAAAACGGGATTTCCTACACCGATTTCGGGACGAAAACGGAAGAATCCTGCAATTACGCCGAGTACGGCGCGAAAGTCGCCGAAGAAGTTGCGGCAGGGAATTTCGACTACGGAATTCTGATCTGCGGTACCGGGATCGGCATGAGCATCGTCGCGAATAAAGTACCCGGGATCCGTTGCGCGCACTGTACGGACGAGTTTTCCGCCCGTGCGACGAGGATGCACAACGACGCGAACGTCCTTGCCGTCGGAGAAAGAATCACGGGTCCCGGCGTATTTCTGGATATCGTGAAGACATTCCTTTCCACACCCTTCGAAGGCGGAAGACACCTCGCGAGGATCGCAAAGATCACCGAAACCGAAAAAAAATACACTGAAAAAAACTGACGGAAGAAATTCCCTTTTTCCCGTCGGATCGTTCCAATCGGAAAAACGAATAAGGAGATAAATTATGGGTAATCTGCACGTATTGAATCATCCTCTCATTCAGCACAAAGTTTCTATGATGAGAATGACGAGCACAAGCACCAAGGATTTCAGAGCGCTTGCGGAAGAGATCTCTCTTCTTATGGCGTACGAGGTCACGAGAGACCTTCCCCTGAAAGAAGAAGAGATCGAAACGCCGATCTGCCGCACGAAAGCCAATTTCGTAGCGGGTAGAAGCATCGGAGTCGTCCCCATTCTTCGCGCGGGGCTCGGAATGGTCAACGGGATCCTCACTCTCGTTCCGAACGCAAAGGTCGGGCATATCGGTCTCTATCGCGATCCGGAGACGCATAAACCCGTGGAATATTATTGCAAACTTCCCGTGGACGCCGATCAGAGGACGCTCATCGTCGTCGATCCCATGCTCGCGACGGGAGGAAGCGCCGTCGCGGCGATCCGTTTTCTCAAAGAACGCGGATGTAAAGATATCAAACTGATGAATCTCATTGCGGCGCCCGAAGGGGTCAGGGCAGTTATGGCGGCGCATCCCGACGTCGATATTTACGTCGCGTCTCTCGACGAAAAACTCAACGAAAACGCCTATATCGTTCCCGGTCTCGGAGACGCGGGCGACAGGCTTTTCGGCACCAAATAAAAAGCGTTTTTGCCGGAAAGGTAAAAAATTTACAAGGGGTATTATCCGAATGAAAAAAATAACCAAAGCAGTCATACCCGTTGCCGGTTACGGCACGAGGTTTTTACCGTTTACCAAAGCGGTTCCCAAGCCTTTGCTTCCCATTCTGAACAAACCTGCGCTGCAGATCATTTCGGAAGAGGTCGTCAAAAGCGGGATCACCGATATCCTTTTTATCGTCGGATATAAAAAGGACGTGTTGGAAAGTCATTTTCTACCCGCGCCCGAACTTGAAAAAATGCTGAACGAAAAAGGGAAATACGACTATCTCGAGGCGATCCGTTATCCGGAAACGATGGCGAATTTTTCCTTTAAAATCCAGACGGAGCAGAACGGCACTGCGAGCGCAATCGGTCTCGCGGAAGAATTTGCGGCAGGCGAACCCTTCGCCGTACTTTTCGGGGACGACGTCATGTACCACGACGGCAGACCGGTCATCGGTCAACTTTGCGACGTCTATGAAAAATACGGAAAAACAGTCATCGGTTGCAAGAGAGTCAGCATGGACGTCATCTCCAAATACGCTTCCATCGAATACGATAAAGTCGAGGAAGATAAAGTCTTCCGTATGACGAAAGTGACCGAAAAGCCCAAGAAAGAAGAGGCGAAAAGCGATCTTGCCCCTCTGGGAAGGTACGTCTGCACGCCGGATATCTTCGATATCATCAGAGGGCTGAAACCCGGTGCAAACGGGGAGTATCAGTTTACGGACGCCTTAGACGTACAGTCGAGAACGACGGGCGCGCTTGCCTATACGTTCGACGGGATCCGTTACGATATGGGCGACAGACTCGGTTATCTGAAGGCGAATATCGAATACGGGCTTCGCGACGAAGAACTCGGCGCGAAACTCAAGGAATATCTCAAAGAACTGATAGCCGACTGAACGGGATTTGCAGGGGCGAGGATTTTTTCGGGGAAATATGGAAAAGAACGTCAATTTTACGAAGGGACTCGATGCGGCAATCAAACTTGCCCAACGCGTTTCTGAAAAATTCAAACTCGATTACGTCGGGACGGAGGAGATTTTATACGGACTTTTAGGCCTGCCGAACAGCATTGCCTGCAAGTTTCTCAACCGTTACGGCGTCAACCGAACCAATTATTATCGTTATCTCGAGAAAACCCTCACCACGTCTTACGTTCTCGGCGATTTTACGCCCCGTGCAAAAGGCGTCATCAACGAGGCGGAATCGATCGCTCATTCCGCCAAGGTCGGCTACGTTTCCACGGAACACCTTCTTCTCGCGATCCTGCGCACCAAAGACTGCCAGGCTTCCAACATTCTTCGGAAAATGTCGATCGATTACGACGGACTCGTAGGGAGCGTTTCGGAAAAGGTCTTTTCGGCGATTCCGGCATCGGTCGAAGAAGATCAGGCGGACGATTCCCGTGAAACGCTTTCACCGTGCGTCGAAGACGACAGCCCGATTTCCCGCTTCGGCTACGATCTGACGAAAAAGGCGAGGGAAGGAAGGCTCGATCCCGTGATCGGCAGATCGAAGGAGATCGAACGGATCATCCAGTCCCTTTCCCGCAGAACGAAGAACAGCCCCGTTCTCGTCGGGGAGCCGGGCGTCGGTAAGAGTGCGGTCGTCGAAGGACTCGCGCTTGAAATTGCAAAGGGAAGCGTTCCCGATACTCTGCGCGATAAAATCATCTTTTCTCTCGATCTTTCGGGATTGCTTGCGGGATCCAAATACCGCGGCGAGTTTGAAGAGCG
>CAMAJQ010000116.1 GCA_945835865.1 uncultured Clostridia bacterium | reverse complement strand
GGGCGTAAATATTTTGCCGAAAAATTCGGCGTAAGACCGACCGTTGCGGTTAATCTCGACAGTTTCGGTCATTCCGTAGGACTCGTTCAGATTCTGAAAAAAACGGGATACGTCGGGTACCTGTGTTGTCGTCCGATGAGTTGGGATAAAGACATGGCGTCCTTACCCGATACGGAGTTTTTATGGAGAGGGAAAGACGACAGCGAGATCCGGGTATCCCGCGTGGACGATCTGACTCTGTACTGTTCCGGCTTCGGCACCGCGAAAGCCGATCTGGAGAGAAAAGCAGGGCTCTATCGGGGAAAGACGGAAGGGCTGCTTTTATGGGGAGTCGGAAATCACGGCGGAAATCCGTCGCGTAAGGATATCCGCGACGTCAACGGAGCGATTGCAGAGGGGAAACTCGGCGAGGAAGAGTGCGAGATCCGTCATTCCACGCCGGAAGAGTATTTTGCGGCGGCAAAGTACGAAAAGGTTTTTGAAAGATCCATGCAACCTTGCCTGATCGGTTGTTACGCCTCGATGAGCAACGTGAAGCGGACGCACGTGCAATTAGAAAACGCCTTATTTGAAACGGAAAAGATCTGCGCCCTCGCGTATATGAACGGACTGATCGGGAATTATCCGGAAAAGACGTTTGCCGACGCGGAGCGCACGCTTTGCAAGTTTGAGTTTCACGATCTCCTTGCGGGCACGGTCTGTCAGGCGGCGGAAGAGACGTCTCTTCGGATGGCAGGGCACGCTTTGACGGAATTGAAAAAGAGTTACGATCAGGCGTTTTTCGCCTATTGTGAACGGCATAAAAAGGCGCGGGAGGGCGAATTCCCGATTTTCGTGTTCAACGAAACTCCCTATCGGAGACTCGCCGTTGTCGAAGGAGAATTCCTCATTCCGGACAGCCTCGTTTCGGACACGGAGCAGTATTCTCTTACGGTGAAACAGAACGGTAAGACCTTGCGCAGTCAGGTGATCAAGGAAAGCGTCAACATCAACTACGACCGGCGAAAGAGGGTGATTTTCGTCGGAGAGTTGCCTGCTCTGGAAGCGGCGCGGTTTGACGTAACGTTTGAGATCACCCCCAAACAGCCTTTCGTCAAGCCGGACGAGATCGTCGTGTCAGACAGCGTTAAAAAGGCTTCGGTGGACAAAAAAACGGGCTTGCTTTTCCTGTCGTTCGACGGAAAAACGGTTGCGGAAAATGCATTTTGCCCCGTGTTATTCGACGATTATCCCGATCCTTGGGGGTGGGGAATGCATCGGATCGGCAAAAATCCCGTTGATATTCCGCTTTCCTCCTGCGAGAAAGGGGTTTTTGCGGGGTTGCAGAGCGTGAACGTCATCGAAGACGGAGAAGTGATGACGGAAGTCGAATCTCTGTTCGAGCGGGATTGCAGTTTCGTGCGCACGGATTATAAAATCTATAAAGATTTGCCCTATATCGACGTCACCGTAGAAACGCTCTGGAACGAAAAGGACAAAGGGCTGAAACTTCGCGTCCCTACGCCTCTGCAAGGTAAGTTTTTCGGACAGATTCCGTATGCTTGCGACGAGTTTGAAAGAAACGGAGAGGAAATCACGGCTCAGCGTTTCGTCGGCGTCGAAGACGGAGAAAACGTACTGTACGTCGCAAACGATTGCTCTTACAGCTTTTCCTCCGAAGGAAAGGATCTCTATATCACTCTGCTTCGGGGGGTCGCATATTGCGCGCATCCGATCGGGGACAGACCGCTGATTCGGAAAGACCGTTATATTCCTTTTGTCGAAACCGGCAGGCACGTCTTCCGTTTCCGGATCGGGTACTGCAAACGCGGCGAGACGGAAAACGCCGCACGGGAATTCGTTGCGAAAAGAGACGGGTTGAATTATTTCCCGCACGGCGAAGAAACGCCTCTTAAAAAATTCAGAATCTCCGATAAAGCGATTTCTCTGTCTGCGTGTTATTACGAGGACGGCGAATACGTGCTTCGGTTGTTCAACGATAACCCGGATACGCAAACCGTAAGCCTGGACTGCGGAGGATTGACGACGGAATTGCAATTCGGGAAGTATGAAGTGAAGACGGTGCTCTTCGACGGGAAACGGTTTGAAGAGAAACAAGTCTGGTTATAACGGATTCAGGAAAGGCGTTAAAGGAAAAGAGAATGAAAAACGAAGAAAAACGTTTGAGTTACGGGTTTTCCTGCGGGAAAGCGAACGTCGCGCTTGAGGCTGACGGGTATTACGTCTGGGACAGCAGCGTAATCGCGGCGAAAAACAGATATTATATGTTTGCTTCGCGGTGGAAAGAGGAACTCGGATTCGGTTGGAACTGGCTTTTTAACAGTGAAGTATGTCGTTACGTTTCGGATCAGCCGCAGGGACCGTACCGGTTCGATCGGGTGGTGTTGCCGAGACGGGGCAGAGAGTTTTTTGACGGTATGAATACGCACAATACCTGCATCAAGTTCTGGAACGGCAAGTATTATCTGTACTATATGGGAACGACTTACGGAGGAGAAATACCGACGGACGGCAACCGTATCGACGAACAGTATGCGATGGAGACGTGGAACAGGAAGCGTATCGGCGTAGCGGTTGCAGACGATATAGACGGGGAATTCGTTCGCCGCGACGAGCCTCTCTTGACTCCGCGTGACTGTTCTCATTGGGATTGTACCATAACCACAAATCCTTCCGTGGCGATTTTACCGGACGGAAAGACGTATATGATCTATAAGTCCCGCCGTGCTTACGGCATGCCTCTTCAACTCGGCGTCGCCGTGGCGGATAAACCGGACGGACCGTTTAAAAGACTTACCGATACTCCCATTCTGAGTTTTGCAGACGATAACAAGCATATGGAAGATCCGTTTTTGTGGTATGACGCCGGGCGAGGCAAATTCTGCATCATTGCGAAAGACGACGGAAAAAACGGGGATCGGGGAATCACCGGGGAATGGGGCGCCGGCTTTTATGCGGAGAGCGACGATTGCATTCATTTTGAAATCGGCGAAAACCCGAAAGTCTATTCCCGCTTGCTCGAATGGGAAGACGGCAGGACGACTTTGCAATGCAATCTGGAGCGCCCGTCTCTTCTGTTTGACGGAAACGGGAAACCTGCTTTTCTGTTCTGTGCGAGCGGCAACGGCAGCGCTCCGTATCGTTTTGAAGGCAAAACTTACGTGGTGTGTATCGGCTTGTCATCGCGCTGTAAAAATTAAGGACGATCGATTGATTGTCTATCGTTACGTGGTTTACGATTTGTAAAAAACGATTTGAGGAAACGTCATGCCGAATGAAATTCAAGGGGTCTCGTGCAGACGGGAAGGCTCCGGAAAAGATTTATCGTACGGGAAGATCAGAATGGTTTTCCCCGCCAGAAACCAGTCGTTACAACTTGCCAACGACGAAGTCGCAAAATGGTTTACCGCTTATCATCCCAATCGTTTGGGGGACAATTACGGCAAAGGGGATCATTTTGCAGGGAAAGACGTTGATTTTGTCTGGGAATACGACGGAAGCGCGGATTATTTCGTATTGGAGATCGCGGAGGAGGGAGATTTCGCCGATTGCCTTTGCTTCCGTTCGGAGAGCAACAACGTTAAGGTCGGCTATCTCAATACCTTCACGGATTACTCGTGGAGAGTGCGCGCTTTCAAAGACGGGGAAAAAGTTGCGGAAGGCGAAAGCTGTTTTCATACGGAAAAATCTCCCAGGACGATCTCTGTTGACGGGGTTTCCAACGCGCGCGATATTGCCTTCTTTTCAAAAAAGTTAAAGCAGGGCATGATTTACCGCTCGGCTTCGCTGGACGCCGTTACCGAAAAAGGGTTAATCGACGCGCTTTCGAAGTATGGAATCAGAACGGAAATCGATTTGAGAAATACCGGCGAGGGGAAACAACGTCCGCTCGGGGAAACGGTAAACTATTATTCGTTTCCGGGGTCGTATTACGTGATCACCGCCGCAAGCATCAAAGATCCGTTATATCAGAAAAACATGGCGGAAGCAATGAAGATATTTGCAGATGAGAGCAAATATCCCATCGTGTTTCATTGTGCCATAGGTCGGGACAGGACGGGAACGTTTGCCGCCGTGCTCGAATCGTTTCTCGGCGCGGACTACGACGATATTATGGCGGATTATGAGATGTCTTTTTTCTCCGACGCCGGCTGTAAAGACGAATCCACGCCGGACGTGATGTTTACGAGAATAACGGAAATTTACGATTTTCTGTCCGCGTACGGGAAAGGGTCGCTTCGGGAGAATACGGAAAAGTTTTTACGCGATATCGGCGTATCTGCCGAAGATTTGAAAAGTATTCAAAGGATCATGGCGAAACCGGAGAAAAAAACGGAAAAGAAAACGCGGGGAGACGAGATAAAACGGAGCAACTGATTTAAGAGCAGACGATCCGGATCCTTTTCGCATGCAAACACATTTTTTCTCTTT
>CAMAJQ010000115.1 GCA_945835865.1 uncultured Clostridia bacterium | reverse complement strand
GGTGATTCCGTCGATGTCGGTGGTGTCTTCTACGGTGTCGCGGGTGGTGCCGGGGATGTCGCTTACGATGGCGCGGTCGTCGCCGAGGAGGCGGTTGAGCAGTGAGGATTTGCCGACGTTGGGTGCGCCGACTATGGCTACGGGGACGCCGGTGCGGATGGCGTTTCCTACGGCGAATGAGCTGTTTAGGCGGTCGACTTCGGTTTTGATTTCGGTGGCGAGGTTGCTCAGGTGTGTGCGGTCGGCGAATTCGACGTCTTCTTCTGAGAAGTCGAGTTCGAGTTCGAGCAGCGATGCGAGAGTGAGGAGGTTTTGGCGCAGTTGTGCGAGCCGTCGGGAGAATGCGCCGCGCATCTGTTGCATGGCCAGGCGGTGGGCTGCGCGTGAGCGTGCGGCTATGAGGTCGGCGATGGCGTCGGCCTGTGCCAGGTCCATGTGTCCGGCTATGAATGCGCGGCGGGTGAATTCACCGGGTTCAGCCATGCGGCATCCGGCGTGTATGAGTTGGCGGAGGAGTTCCTGCTGGATGTACAGTGAGCCGTGCACCGAGATTTCCACTGTGTCGTCGCCGGTAAACGACCGGGGTGTGCGGTAGACTGTTGCGACGGCCTGGTCGAGGGGTGTGCCGTCGGGTCGGATGATTTGGCCCAGGTGTGCGGTGTGGGTCGTGGCTTGTGCGAGGCTTTTGCCTTTCCACATTGAGTCGACGGCGGAGATGGCTTGAGGGCCTGACACGCGTATCACGGCTATTCCGCCTATGCCGTGGGGTGTGGATATGGCGCAAATGGTGCTCATTGTCGGTGGGTTAAGGTGGGTTAACGGCGCCGTGCGGTGTGTGACCAGCGGTTGAAGTTGCATTCGGCTTCGACGCGGTTTTCGATGTCGTCGGGGAGCGCGGAGAAGAAGTCGAATCCTGTGACGGCTTCTACCTGGTCGACGCTTACGGCTGATGGCTGCATTCCGCCGGGAACCTGTGCGTTGGGCATTATGAATCCGATGGCCTGCACGGGGTCGGTGTATGGCGAGAGGATTACTTTGAAGAATCGGTCGGGCACTGCTACGCCGGTGTTGCCGATGCGTGCCCGGGGCTCTTTGGTGTCGAATATGGGGCCGCAGACTATTATGACGGCGCTGTCGGCTATGGCTTTGGCGCGGCATTTCTCTTCGAGTTTTTTCCAAAGCGCCGTTCTTTCCTTCGGAGAAAGATCCTCGTACGCGTAGACCAGATGCTGATATTCGTCCACGGCAACGCCGAAGGGAACGAAAGTGAGCGCTTCCTGCAGATGGGAAAAACGGAACTTGTCCGCGGAATCCCCGAAAAATTTTTCCGCGTACGGATAACAAAACTGTTCCATACTCATGGAATGGATCTCCGCGATATCCGTCGATTCCGAATAATATTCGGCAATGGGCTGCGTTCTCATCGCCGAATACCCCGCAAAAGCGTGTCCGAGTTCGTGCGTGAGCACTTCCACGTCGAAAGTGGTATGATTGAAACAGGAAAAAACGAACGGCGCCTTGTAACTGTCCAGCGAAGTCATGTAACCCGTGGACGCCTTCCCCGGCTGGTTTTTCAGGTCGAGAAGGCGGTGTTCGAGCATATAATCGATAAACTCGCCCGTCTCCGCGCTCATGTCGTGATACATTTCCCGTGCCTGACCGATGAGGAAATCGTCGTCTCCGACCGGAACGGCGTTGCCGTCCGCAAACACGCATTTCTCGTCGTAAAAGCGTATCTGATCGACGCCGAGTCTCTCCGCCTGCGCGCGGTATAATTTTTCGCAGAAGGGAACGAGTTCTTCCCTGACCTGTTCGCGGAATGAAGCGACGTCCTCCGCGCCGTAATCGGTTCTGCCCTGCTGCAGATATCCGAGGGGAATGAAATTTGCAAAGCCGAGATTCCTGCCCATCTCGTTGCGGAGACGGATGAGTTCGTCCCAGATCTCCTCCATTCTCTCTTCGTGGGAAGAGAAAAAGCCGGAATACGCCGACGCTGCCTCTTTCCTCGTCTGACGGTCGGGATCTTCCACGTATTTCAGGATCCCGTACAGATTCAGTTTTTCCCCACGGAAAGGGATTTCCGCCGAAGCGATCAGTTTTTCGTATTCGCTGCAGAGTTTTGCCTCTCTCTGCATGAGCGGGATATTCTTTTCGGTAAAAGACTTCCTCTGAATTTCGATGGAGACGAAAAGCTGCTCTCCGAATTCTCTTTCAAAGTCCGCGCGGAATTTGCCGTCGTAAAGTTCGTCGGAAAAAGCGAGAACGAAGGGAACGACGGTCGGATAGAGTTCGTTCACGTATTCGTTTTCTCCGTCGTAAAAGGCGTCCCTCGTGTCGACGGTGTGACGGATGGACGCAATCGTCGTCATCGTGGAAAAGTCGGCGGCAAGTTTTTCCTTTTCAAAGAAAATCGCCCGCGCTTCCTCGTAGGTCGACGCATTTTTCAGTCTGTCCGTCAGTTCCCCGAGTTTTTCTTTCAGCAGGTCGCCGTCGGGACGGACGTATTCGAGCTCGTCGAATTTAAAATTTTCGTTCATGATCCGTTTCCCCCGTCAGAACGCCAGAAGATGGAGATATTTGCTCTTGTCGATCGCGGCGAGGAAGAGATAGAGTCTCGGTCCTTTGTCACATCCGAACAGAACGTTGTAGAAGACGGCGAAAAATCTTTGCTGACGCGCCGTGTTTTCCTTTTTGGACAGTTCCGGTTTATTGATGAGATCGTACAGGTACTGCTGAATATCTTTTTCGGTCAGCCCGTCTGCGGACGCGAGGTATCCGTGCAGTTTCGCCAGGCACTCTTTTTCCTCTTCGGAAAGCCCTGCGTAATAAGCGTCGTTCCTCTCCGCAAGAAGTTTATACATTTTGGAAGGCTGATGCTTGGTGATCCAGTTTTTGACGCGGAGAAGTCTCTCCTCGTCTCTCCCGTCGAAGGCAACCCCGATTTTGGCGAGAATGTCCCTGACAGCCTGCGGATTGAAATCGACGACGGGCGCGACCGAAGCGAGAACGCCGAAGGGAACTTTTCCCTTGACGGATACGCCGTCGATCATGGCAAGGCGGTAAACCGCAGTGTTGTATTCGTCGGACTCCCCTTTCTGCACCGCCTCGAGCCCTTTGTCAAACTCGCTGTAATGGCGGATAATGGTGTCGTCGAAATTAAAGGCGAAACCGTCCGTCGGCGCGTATTTCGCGAAGAGCCAGCGGACCATTTCGGGTTCGTAAACTTCGAGAACGGTGGCAGGGGTGATATTGTTCCCCGTGGAAGAGTGCATATCTCCGAGGCCCGCAATGGAAAGCCATCCGTAAGGCTGAAATTTCGGAGCTTTGACGCCGAAGATTTCCTTCGCGATATCCTTGGCTACGACGTAAGACCCCGAAGCGGCGGCGTGGTCGATCCCGCCCGGCTCGAAGTCCACTCCTTCGACCCCCCAGCGCATCGGCCAGTCGATTTTCCACATCAGTTTGACGTAATGGTAATCCCGGAGTGAAACCGTCTCTTCCCTGCCGCACGCCTTGCAGACGTAGGTGATCTCCTCTTTTTCTTCGTCGTAAGAGACGACTTTGGTGAAGTCTTTTTTGCAGGAGGAACAATAGACGCTGACGGGATAATAGGATTCTCTTTCGCCTTCGTCGCTGTCCTGCGTTTTATAACGCATCAGAATATCGTAGATTTCCTTTCTCTTATGCATGGCGGTAAGAATGCCCGGGACGTATCTTCCCGAGGTGTATTCTTTCCCCTGGTAACGGTATTCGATGTCGATGCCCATTTCGGCAAGCGATTTCTCATATTCCTTTTCGTTGTATTCGGCAAAAGAGGAATACTTTCCGTAAGGATCCGGGATCATACAGTAAGGCATACCGAGATAACGGTCGAAGTCCGGCGCGATCGCCGCGACGTTCTTGGGGACCTTTCTCAGTCGGTCGAAATCGTCCCACGAAAGCATCAGTTTCGCCTTCTTCCCCCGTTCGCGGAGGGCTTTCACGACGAAATACGGAGTCGCAACGTCGCGGAAGTTTCCGATATGGACGGAACCGGACGGGCTGGTGCCCGCCACGCACAAAAATTCTTCTTTTCCGGGATTTTCCCGAATGAGTTCGTCTGCCAGCCTCTCAGCCCAATGCATTATGCTTTACCTGCCTTTTCTTCTTTCTTTTTCCAACCGTCTTCGATCGCCTCGGCGACCTCTTCCGGCGTTTTGCCCGTCGTGTCCACGACGAGATCGTAATGAGACAGATCGGTGATATCCACTCCGTAAAAACGGAGATATCTTTCCCTCTCGCTTTCTCTCCTCTTTTTCAGGCTCGCCGCGGCTTCTTCCACGGACGCAAAGGACTCGTCCGCCCTGCCCGCCGAGAGAACCCGTTTCGCCGATTCCTCGGGATCCGCTTTCATATAGACGGAAAAAGCGCTCGGCACGAAATGCCACGCCATGCGGG
>CAMAJQ010000114.1 GCA_945835865.1 uncultured Clostridia bacterium | reverse complement strand
GCGGTAATCGGCGTAAGAACAGGCGTTCACTCTGCAGAAGTGGTCGATCGCGGCACCCTCGTCTCCGACGAGTTGCGTTCTTCCGATATGGATGACCGAATGGCAGGCGTGGCAGACGGCGATCACGTCTTCCAGTTTCTGCACGCCGCGCTCTTCGTCGTAACTCCACCGTTCGTGCGCTTCGAGCCTCGTCGCCTTCCTTCCGCAGATCATGCACTTCCCGTTCGCACGGGCGTAAGCGTCCCTGCGCACGGCGTCCCACAGTTTTTTGGGCAGGACGCTCCTCAGGTTGCTTCGCCAGCAACCGTCCGGAATCAATTCAAAATCGAGTTTCATTTTCAGTCCAGATTGAGTTTTCTGTCAATGAGGCGGTAGCTGACGACCGAGCAGACGACGAGAAACGCGATTGCGAGGATCATCGTCAGGAAATAGGAGACCTGCAAAGTATATCTGCCGCTGACGGCAAGGGCAAGAGTCACGGGAAGGGTTACGATCTCGAAGAGGATCCCCTCCGCATAGCCCAGGGCGATCAGCATTCCGACGGTCGCGCCCGCCTTATGCTTTTTCGCCGCGACGTGGGCGAGAATGACGGCGAACATCGTTTCGGATACGCTCAGCAACGAGAAGACCAACAGCGCGAAGATCCCTTCGACGGAATACAGCACGGCGGAAACGTCCAACTGTAAAAAGAGTTCCCGAAGGTCTTCCATGACAGACGACAGCATTTCGGATATCTGCGGGAAAGGAACGGCTGTCAGCACGCAAATCCCTATCGCGAGAATTAAAACGACGTAAGAGATCAGATTATACAGATACATAACGAGAAAGCGGGCACCGAGTTGCTCTTTCGTCGTAGCCGGAAGAGAAAAAGTCAGATACGCCTCGTCCGAAGAGATCGAGCGGTAAAAACGATAGACGATCAGAATGGAAATCGCCGCGCACACGACGCCCATCGCCAGGACGCTGAACATCATCACGCCGGACAGGGAAGAGGCGATAAAGACGTTTAAAGCGCTTTCCATCTCCGTCATGATCCGTACGGAAACCCCGACGAAAAGCCCGAGGAGCAGTTGCGCCCCGAACAAGATGAAAGTGACCGAAAAAAGTTTCTTGAATTCGTGTCTGAATATTTTTAAAAACATCTGAACGCCTCCCGGAACAATTCGTCCACCGTCCTGCCCTGATCGTGCAGGTCCTTTACGCTGCCGTACGCGGTGAAATGATTGTACTGCAAAAAGATATACTCGTCGAGAATTTCTTCCACGTCCCGGATGAGATGGGTAGAAACGATAATCGTCGCTCCCTCCCTATATTTATTCAGAATTGCCGTGAGAATGAATTCCCGCGCGGCGGGATCCACGCCGCCGATCGGCTCGTCAAGCAGAAACAGTTTCGAGCGACGGGACATGGTCAGCACGAGCTGCACCTTTTCCTTCGTTCCCTTGGAAAGCGTTTTCAGCCTTGCGGCGGGATTGACCTGCAGAGAGGAAAGCATATTCTCCGCTTTGTTTCTGTCGAAATCCGCGAAAAAGGTTTCGAAAAAGTTAAGGTATTCCTTTACCGTCATGGACGGATCGAGGCAGGCGCGTTCCGGGAGGAAAGAAACGATTTTCTTCGTCTCCACGCCGACGGGTTTCCCGTCGACGAGGATCTTCCCCTCCTCCGCGGTCAGAAGCCCTGCGATACATTTGAGCAACGTCGTTTTTCCGCTGCCGTTCGGTCCTAATAGCCCGACGATCTTTCCTCCGCCGATCTTGATATTCAGTCGGTCGAGGGCGACGAGTTTCCCGTACCGTTTGGACAGGTTTTCGATTTCGAGAAGATTATTCATGCCGTCTCCTTTTTTTCTTTTATTTTACCACGGAACGAAAAACTTTTCAACGTTTTCGCAAAGAAAAGGGAAAAATAATCTCAACCGTCGGTTGAATCGGCGGACTCTACCGACGGTAGAGTCCGTAAAACCTCTTTTATTTATTAAAAAAAACGTTCAGATAAGCCGATAAACGAAGTTTTTCCCATGAACAACCCAACGCGGAGCCGCCGGCCGGATTTTTCCACATAAAAAATGCGAAGGTTATCTTCGCACGGAAAGGTTATTCTTCGGCAACGCGGAGAGACGCGCGGAAAAACTCAACGTCTCCCGAAAGACATTTATAGGAATAAACGTCGCCGTCTTTTACGGAAAGCAGTCGGAATTTCTGCCCCTGCTGCATCTCGCGGAGATAGTCGATGGAAAATTCCGTCACCGGTCTTTTTTCCGTTTTCCGGAGAGAATCCAGAATGTATACGGCGTATTTCGTATTGTTGGCGTGCCCGTTATGGTCGAGATCGCAATAGGTGACCTCGCCCTCTTCCCCGGCAAGCCCTTCGGAAGAAAACGGTCTGACCTTCCCGATCCCGTCCGGATAGACGACGTCCTCGCAATAGTCGTCTTGCCCGTAAGAAACGGACGCACCTAACGCGATCCGACGCGTCTTGTAATTGCAGACGCACCATTTGGAAGAACCGCGCACGCAGACTTTCCCCGATCCGTCGTAAATCAGATAGTCGCGGTCAAAATCGACCTTCCCGGGAACGTGCGGCCAGGTGACGACGGTCACTTCGCTCTGAAAGGGTATTTTGGAAAGCACCTCGTAACGGCTGCGCACGAGCACCCATATCAGATCTTTCGCTATAAAATCTTCGTAACCGATATGAAGCTGCGAAGCGTGCAGCCCTGCGATATCCTGAAACAGGTCGAGCACGGCGTGCGGGTGAAGATTGTCGTACCGATCGAAATCGGAAGCGCGTAAACTGTATTTTTTTTCAAGCCGGATCATAAACGCCTCTTTTTATCCGAACGGATCTTCCGTTCAAAATTTCCGTTTTATCGTCTTATATCCTCCCTTAATAGAGAAGGACTGCCTTATCGGGGACCTCCATCGCCTTGTTGTTGTCCCCCTTGATCAGGAAAAACTGCTGATGATAAGTTTTGTGCGGTATCAGATAGACTCTCTTATCCTGCCAGATCCGTTCGACGTCCTTTTTCAGGCATCTGTGAGCGAGAATGTAATCGCATATTTCGACGTTGAGGTCGACGACTGCGTTGTCGTACCCGTCGGCAAACAGATCGAGAAGTCCCGTGCGGATACGCATGACGATATAGTCGTTGGACTGAACGAGCCCGGATCCCTGACAGTAAGGACAGGTCTTGACGAGGGAAGACGCACTTTCCCGACGCCGCTTTTTCCGCGTGATCTCCACGAGCCCGAGCCCGGACATTCCCACGACGGTGCATTTTTCTCTGTCCTTAGCGACGGCTTCGGAAAGGACTTCGAGAACTTTCGCGCGGTGGGATTCTTCCGCCATGTCGATGAAATCGACGACGATGATCCCCGAAAGATTACGGAGCCTGAGTTGTCTCGCGATCTCCTTCGCCGCAAGGACGTTGGTGAGATAAACCGTGTCCTCGAGATTATCCTGCCCGACGAAACTGCCCGTGTTGACGTCGATGACGGTGAGCGCTTCCGTCTTATCGATGACGAGGTAGGCGCCGCTCTCGAGATCGACGCGGTTTTTCATCAGACTATCCACGTCGGCGGAAAGCCCGTAATAGGTGAACATATCCACTTTGCCGTGATAGAGGCGAAGTTTGCTCTTCAGCCCGTCGTCCGCCTGTCTGGCATAGTCGAACACTTTTTCGTACAGCGTTTTGTCGCCGATCACGAACTTTTCGACGGACGGATGATAGACGTCGCGGATGATGCGGAAAGCGAGGTTGCCCTCTTCGTAAACACATTCTCCCGCGCGGGCGTTGCGGAACCGTTCCTCGATGATCGCGTACTGTTTCACGAGAAAGGAAAGTTCCTTCCTGATCTCCGCCTTCGACGCGTATTCCCCCGCCGTACGGATGATGATCCCCCCTTTCTTCGGCTTGACGTCTTCGGCGATCTTCGTCAGTTTTTCTCTCTGTTTTTCGTCGGTGATCCTTCTCGATACGCCCACGAAAGGGATCCCGGGCATATAGACGACGTTTCTCCCCGCGAAGGAAACGTTTCGGGTCAGGCGCACTCCTTTCGACCCTGCGGGATCTTTCACCGCCTGCACCATGATCTCGTCGCCTTCTTTCAGGTCGAGAATGGAGGGGATCTCCACCTTTCCTTCGAGTTCCGAACGGTCCATCAGCATGTCACCCGCCGAAAGATAGCCGTTCCTCGCCAGCCCGACGTAGACGAACGCCGCCTGCATTCCGCCGAGCACGTTTTCAACCCGTCCGCGGAAGACGCTGCCGATCGTCACCGTCTTGTTCATTTTTTCCAGTCTGTATTCGATCAGTTTCGTTCCGTCTGCCAAAGCCCCGATGATATTTCCGCCAAAACTGTCCACGTAAATGCTTTCGGACATCTGTTACCTCAGAGTGTTTTCCAATTCTTCATCCTTTTCCGTAAAAGCCGCTTCTTTGACGATATCGATAATTTCCCCACCGTATATCCTTTTCAGAACCTCCG
>CAMAJQ010000113.1 GCA_945835865.1 uncultured Clostridia bacterium | reverse complement strand
AGGTTTTTCTTTTCTCCTTTTGCGGAAAGGAGGACGGCGACGGCAATCAGGATCAACGCCGCTCCTCGGGCGGGAGACATTTTTTCGTCGAAAAAACAAGCGCCGAAAAGGACTGGCACCGCCATTCCGCCGATCATGACGGAGACGGAGTACGCTCCGACGCTCCCGATTTTCAGGACGTATACGCCGAAGACCATGACGGCGAGATTGAGAAAAGCCTGCGCCCCTCCGACGAGCAAGGTATACCCGTTTGCGGTAAAGGGTTCGCCGCTCAGCAGAACGCACAGGAAAAACAGGACGGCAGAAGACGCTTTTCCGAGCAGAGCAAAGCAGACCGCAGAGGAGTTTCCGTCCGGTTTATACAATTGGAAATACTTATTGACATTGAACTGAACGGCGAATAGAATGCCGGAAAGGAGCAACAACAGACACGTCGTCATGTCGTCTTAACGGTCTTCTCCCGTCTCTTCCAGATAGGCACGGCGCGTTTTTTCATAGACTTCGGCAGGGACTTCGGGGTTGCCCTTTGAATAAGAAGGCAACAGTTGATCCCCTGCCGCCGCTGGGTCGGTGCAGGCGTAATCGCATCTGTATTTTTCGCGTTGTTTTGCGTCTCTGAAATCGGGGATCTCCATCGGAATGCCTCCGTTCAGCACCGAACGATATGCGAGCAAACCGGGCAGGAACATATCCATCGCCTCGTATACGTCGATAATCTCCGCATTCCGATCGCCGAGGATCCTGCTGACGAAGTTCCACATCGTAAAGAAATCCGATCCGCCGTGTCCCGCCGCTTCGGCTCTGACGCTCAGGGCGTCCACGGGGTTATACGCCTGCCTTCTGTCGACGTTTTCTCCCTCGTAACGGTCGAGATTGGTGCAGACGGCGTGTTCGCCCTCTCCGTTTTCTCTCTTGCTCTCCACGCATCCGAGAGAGCCGTAAACGCTGTACCAGACGGAATTTTTGCTCGGTCCGACTCCGTGGATGCTCTTCAGTACGGCTCCGTTTTCCAGCGTGACGACGATCATGGAGCCCCATCCCGCTTTCGCGCCCATACGCGCCATCCGCTCGTTGTACGGGAACTCGAACCCCGTGACCTTTTTCGGTTTGAGGCCCGTGATATGAATCAAAGGACCGATCGAATGGGTGCAGTAAAAGAAGGCGGACATATTGTTGCGCCAGTGTTTCGGATCGCCGTACGTGATCGACGGCCAGATCGGCTCGCAGTTATGTAAATATTCTCCTTCTCCGTATTCGAAGGTGCCGAGGGCTCCGCACCGGTACAGCCGCCGCATTTCCCGCGGGGCTGCCATATAACAATAATTTTCCGCATAGTCGTATATTTTTCCCGTCCTTTCAACGGCTTCCGTCAACGCGACGGCTTCGGCGAAATTCTGTACGGGCAGGACTTCGCTCAGAACGTGTTTTCCGCTCTCCAGACAGCGGATCGCGTAGGGTGCGTGTTCGTTGGCGTAATTGGCGAGCACGATGCCGTCGGCATCGGACGCGAGCAGGTCTTCGAAACGATCGTAATATGCGATCGAATCGTCGCAAAGATCCTCTTTCATTTTATCGAGCGCGTCTTTTCTGCGGTCGCATACGGCCACGAGTTTCACGCGTTTATCGTGTTTACAGTAATCGATCATCGCTTTTCCGCGATAGATCCCCAACACTCCGATTTTAACCTGTTTCATTTTCCGTTCCTCCGTTTTCTCTTTGACGAACGAGATTATTATAACAGATCGGAGGGCGGTTTGCAATGGAAAATTCCCGTATGGATATGGAAAAAAGTGTGTTCGGGATTGACAAAACCGATCGGGGGCGGTATAATGGAAGCATGATGAATTACGACAATATCTGCAAATTCGTGCCTTCGGTCAAAGAGAGACCTTCCGTCATCGAAACCGTCAATTTCGTTCTGGAAAACTCCCGCGTGGCGGAGAAGGAAGCGATACGGTCCGTTTACGCCCTTCATCTGGTCACCGTGGGGACGGGAGTTTTTCTGTGCGACGGAAAAGAGTACCCCGTGACGAAAGGAGACGTTTTTTTTACGCTGCCGTCCAGCCTGTACGCGATACGGAGCGAGGGGAAAATGGAATATATGTACGTTTCCTTCCTGGGGGTAGGGGCGCCCGTTTTGTTGCAGAGGATCTTCCGTTCTCCCGGAAAGAAAGTCTTTCGCGGCGACGATTCGCTGATCGCGTTCTGGAAACGGGCAATCGGAAAAGCGAATCCTCAGAACGTGGATCTGCTGTCCAGGAGCGTGCTGGAATATTCGGCGGCGTGCCTGATCTCGGAACTCCCCGACGAGAAAAAAACGGAAGTCATCGCAAAGATCGAAGGGTACGTGAGAGGACATTTCACCGATTGTTCCCTGACGTTGAAGTTCCTCGCGGACCGGTTCGGCTATAACGATAAATATCTGTCCGGTCTGTTTTACCGCACGACGGGGATCCGGTTTACCGATTATCTTACCAATCTGAGGATCAACGCCGCTTGCGGACTGATGCAGGAAGGGGGCTCGAGCGTCAAAGAGATTGCCGTCGCGTGCGGGTTTTCCGATCCTCTGTATTTTTCAAAAGTATTCAAAAGGAAAATGCTCGTTTCCCCTTCGTCGTTTATGAGCAGGGAGTGTGCGGATGGTCCGGTCTGATTCGCGGGAGAACGGAACCGCTGCCGGGCGGAAGGAGCCGCCTCTGCCGTCGCGGGGTAAGCGAGGATCCGGAAAGAAGGCGTCTCTGACGGAGCGTAGGGCGGACAAAAGGGGAAAGTTTCAAATTTTTCACCGAAAATACCGAAAGAACGATTGAAAAAGTTTCGCCGATGTGATATACTAAACGGGAAAGTTATTTTTTAACGGAGGATGTATCATGCAATATTCAAACGAAGTAGAAAAGATGGTTTGTATTGCGAAGGGTCCCAAACACGGCCCCGCTCCCATTCCCGAAGAGGGAAAGTGGATCGAAGCAAAGCAGATTACGGATATCAGCGGTTTTACGCACGGCATCGGTTGGTGTGCCCCTCAGCAGGGTGCGTGCAAACTCAGCCTTAACGTGAAAAACGGCGTGATCGAAGAGGCTTTGGTCGAAACGATCGGTTGTTCGGGGATGACGCATTCCGCAGCGATGGCTTCGGAAATTCTTCCCGGCAAGACCATTCTCGAAGCGCTCAATACCGACCTCGTCTGCGACGCGATCAACACGGCGATGAGAGAACTCTTCCTTCAGATCGTTTACGGAAGATCGCAGTCTGCGTATTCGGACGACGGGCTCGTCGTCGGCGCAGGGCTCGAGGACCTCGGGAAAGGTCTCCGTTCGCAGGTCGGCACGATGTACGGCACCAAGGCGAAGGGAACGAGATACCTCGAAATGGCGGAAGGATACGTCACGAGAATGGCTCTCGACGAGGATATGCAGGTCATCGGGTACGAGTTCGTTTCTCTCGGCAAAATGACCGATTTCATCAAGAAAGGAATGTCCCCCAACGAAGCGTACGAAAAAGCCATGGGTCATTACGGCAGATTCGAGAACGCTTACAAATATATCGATCCGCGTAAGGAATAAGGAGGTGCGCTATGTCGTTATTCGAAGGATATGAAAGAAGAATCGAAAAAATCAACAAAACTCTGAAAGAGTACGGCATCTCTTCCGTGGAAGAATGTAAAGAGATCTGCCTGGCGCACGGGGTCGACTGCGACGAGATCGTCAGAAGCACTCAGCCCATCTGCTTTGAAAACGCCGTCTGGGCGTATACGGTCGGTGCGGCGATCGCCATCCGGAGCGGAGCGAAAAAGGCCGCGGACGCGGCGGCGAAGATCGGCGTCGGTCTGCAGTCTTTCTGTATTCCCGGTTCCGTTGCCGAAAACAGAAAAGTCGGGCTCGGACACGGCAATCTCGGCGCAATGCTTCTTTCGGACGATACCGACTGCTTCTGCTTCCTTGCAGGACACGAATCGTTCGCCGCGGCGGAAGGCGCGATCAAAATCGCTCTGAACGCCAATACCGTCAGACAGAAACCTCTGAGAGTCATTCTGAACGGGCTCGGTAAGGACGCCGCGATGATCATTTCGAGAATCAACGGTTTCACGTACGTGGATACGACTTTCAATCCCTATACCGAAGAGGTCACCGTCGTCTACGAAAAGGCGTATTCGGACGGACCGAGAGCTAAAGTCAAATGCTACGGCGCGGATAACGTCCCCGAAGGCGTCGCCATCATGAAAATGGAAAACGTTTCCGTTTCCATTACGGGCAATTCCACCAACCCCACCAGATTCCAGCACCCCGTTGCGGGGACCTATAAAAAATGGTGCGTCGAAAACGGTAAGAAGTATTTCTCCGTGGCGTCCGGCGGCGGCACGGGCAGAACGCTTCACCCGGATAACATGGCTGCCGGTCCTTCCTCTTACGGCATGACCGATACCATGGGCAGAATGCATTCCGACGCGCAGTTCGCGGGTTCCTCCTCGGTTCCGGCGCACGTCGAAATGATGGGCCTCATCGGTATGGGC
>CAMAJQ010000112.1 GCA_945835865.1 uncultured Clostridia bacterium | reverse complement strand
CTCTATCTCGGCGAACTCCCCTACCGCAACGGGGCGGACGGCGCGCGGGATTTTCCCTTCGTGCGGCAGATCTCTATCTGCAGACCGGGCTGTTTCTTCGGTACCTCCGTCATCGAAAGGGTCATTCCCGTGCAGAGAGCGTACAACGCGGTCAAAAACCGCAAGCAGGAATTTCTCAACCGCATCAGCATGGGCGTCGTCACCGTGGAAGACGGTTCGGTCGATACCGACGAACTCGCCGAGGAAGGTCTTTCCCCCGGAAAGGTCATCGTCTACCGTCAGGGCTCGCGCCCGCCCGCGATGATGGCGGCGGGAAACGTGCCCGCCGATTTCGCCTACGAGGAAGAGAGGCTTCTCAACGAGTTCGTCCTCGTCAGCGGCGTCAGCGAGCTCTCCCGCTCGTCGGCGGTGTCGGGCAACCTCTCCTCGGGGCTGGCGTTGCAGCTTCTCATCGAGCAGGACGACACGAGGCTGTCCGCCACGACGGAAAACGTGAGAAAAGCCGTCAGGCTGGTCGCAAAACAAATCGTCAGGCTATTCCGTCAGTACGCGGGCAAGGGCAGACTGATGCGCGCCGCGGGCGAAAACGGAAAGGTCGAGGTCTTCTTCTTTTCCTCTTCCGACCTCTCGTCCGACGACGTGGTGTTCGATACGGAAAACGAACTGTCCTATACGCCCGCACAGAAGAAAACGGCGGTTTACGAACTGATAGGCTCCGGTTTGCTGAACGACAGGACCGGCGTTCTCAGCGAGAGGACCAAGTCCAAAGTGCTTGAGATACTCGGATTCGGGTCGGTGGCGAACGTCAGGGATCTGGAGGAACTGCACGTCAGAAAAGCGGAAGAGGAAAACCTCGGCGGATTCCGCGAGGAGACCCCCGTCGACGAATACGACGACCACGAGATCCACGTCGCCGAACACACGCGGTATCTCCTGTCGGCGGAGAGCGCGGAGACGAGAGGGAACGAAAAGAGAAAAGCGTTCGCGCTCGATCATCTCCGTCGGCACAAAAAGGCTTTGACCGCCGTCGGTATGCCGGCGGAAGAGGGCGCGTGACGGCAGAAAGAAAACGAATAAAGAACGGGAAAAGGAGGGAAAATGGAGAAAATTCTTGATGAACAAACGCCCGCCGCAGCGCACGCCGCGGAGGCGGAAGGGGAAAGAAAGGGCGCGTCGGACGGGGGCGTCTCATTGGGAAAATTCAAGGACGCGGCATCTCTTCTGAAGGCGTACGAGTCTCTGGAAGCCGAGTTTACCAGGCGCAGCGCAAGGCTGAAAGAACTCGAGAGGGAGGCGGAGAGCAGAACCCGCAAGGAGGGGTCGTCGGATCCCTCTGCGGAATCGCTTGCCGTCGGGGAAAAACGCGATTCCGGGGAGGCAGGGAGGACCCCGTCCGCCCCGGGGAAAAAGGGCGAAGGGAAAGAGGGCGGTTCCGCCCTGTCGGGGAAGTCTTCCGTCGCGAAGGGAGAGTCCGACAGACAAGCGGAGGAAAGGAGGATCATCGGGGAGTATCTCCGCGGGATCCTCTCCGCAGCCCCGCCCGTCGCCTTCGGGGGCGGCGGCAGGATCGCCGCGCCGCCGAGACGCCCCGCGACGCTCGCAGAGGCGGGCAGACTCGCGGAGGTTTATATCGAAAACAAAAAAGGAGATTATCTGAAATAATATGGTAACCGTGAAAAGCGCGGACAAAGCGCTCAAGACACTCTATCTCGGAGTGGTCGCCGAACAACTCAACACCGAAGTCAACCCCCTCTTTTCCCGCATCCGTCAGACGACGACGGACGTGTGGGGAAAGGAGATCAGAAGACTTGCCCAATACGGGATCAACGGCGGGATCGGCGCCGGATCGGAGGAAGGAAACCTGCCCTCTTCGGCGGGAAACAATTACGAGCAGTTCGTTTGCACCCTCAAAAACCTCTACGGCACGATCGAGATTTCCGATAAGGCGGTCCGCGCGTCCGAAAACGACACGGGCGCCTTCGTCAATCTGCTCAACGCCGAGATGGAAGGGCTGCTCAAAGCGTCCTGTTTCAACTTCGGCAGAATGTTGTTCGGGGACGGTTCGGGCGTGCTTGCCTCGGTGAAGGGGGTGTCCGGAACGACGGTCTCCCTCGACGGGGTGAAAAACGTCGTCGAAGGCATGGTGATCGATTTCCTCGACGACGTGGGCGACCCCCTTTCCGGGGTCTCCGCAAGGAGGATCGTCGGCGTGGACAGGGCGAACGAAACGATTTCCGTCTCGGGCACGGCGCTCACGGAATCCCTCGTTCCCGTCGGTTCGGTCATCACCGTGCAGGGCTCGTACGGCAAGGAACTGACGGGGCTCGGCGCCATCTTCGGCACTTCGGGCTATCTCTACGGGCTGTCGAGATCGACCAACAAATGGCTGCTTCCCTACGTGAAGAACAACGTGGGAAGCATCACCGAGACCGTCCTGCAGACGGCGATCGACTACCTGGAAGAAAACGCGGGCAGCCGGGTGGACTTCATCGTCTGCTCGTCGGGGGTCAAAAGGGCGTTCCAGCAGCATCTCGCCACTTACAAACGGAACGCCGACGTCATGGACCTCAAAGGGGGTTACAAAGCCATCTCTTACAACGGCATTCCCCTCGTCTCCGACCGTTTCTGTCCCAACGGGACGATGTATCTCCTCAATACGAAGGATTTCGCCCTGCATCAGTTGTGCGACTGGAAATGGCTGGAAGGCGAAGACGGAAGCGTACTCAAACAGACGCCGGGCAAACCGACTTACACGGCGACCCTCGTCAAGTACGCGGACCTCATCTGTTCCCGTCCGTGCGGACAGGCGATGCTCACGGGGATCGCAGAGGCGTGATTTCCGCTTGTATAAACGGATAAACGGCTTATAGCAAGTTTTATTCCCGCCGCAGGCGTCGCCTGCGGCGGGGAAAAGGAGAGGTATGAATGGTAAAAGTCAGAGACGTGCTCGCAGACGCCGCCGACCTTACGTCCGACGGCGCGCTTGCGGACAGACTGCGGGAGGGGATCCCGTCCGAAGGGGAAGAGGAGAAAAAGAGAAAGGCTCTCCTCCGTGCGTATAACGCCGTGATGGGGGTGACGTGCGCCGAATTTTTTCCGCCCCGCCGCAGGGAAAAAGTCGGGGGCGACAAGATCTTCTTCGCCGATCTCGACGAGGTTCCGACGAGGATCGTCGCCGCATACGACGGGGAGGGCAACGGGATCGGCGCGGTCGTCTGTCCGACGTACGCCGTCGCCCGCGGAGCGGCGGAAATCGAATACGAATATTTCCCCTCGGAAAAAGGGGAGGAAGACGAGCATCCCTTCGACGAAAGGAAACTGGGCGTCCGCGCCTTTGCCTACGGGGTCGCGGCGGAATATTGCCTGATCGCGGGGCGGTACGAGGAATCGGCGAATTGGGAAGGCAAATACAGGGCGGCGTGCGCGGGGCGGCTCACGCGGAGGCGCGCGGGAAAGATCCCCGCGAGGACGTGGGGCTTATGAGCGCGTTTCTCCCTCTTTCGCCCCGCAAAAAGAAGGTTTACGTTTCCGCCTTCGGGGAAGCGGACGGATCCGTGAGCGGAAACGCGGGCGGATCTTCATACGCCGACCGCTGCGTCGGTTTCGACCCGTCCCACGGGGAACTGACAAGCGCGGAGGAGTTCATCCCCCTTTCTCTTCCGTTCGGTTTCGGGGAACGGAAGGCTTCCGCCCTCTATTTCTACAAGCGGACGGACGACGTGACCGGGCGGGACGACCGGCTGATCTTTTTCTGCGACGACGGCGCTCTCTACGAAGCCCCCGCGGGCGGGGGAACGCTACGCAAAATCGGAGAGACCCTTTTCCCCTCTCCGCCCGTCGGCATCCGCTACCGCTATAACGGAGAGGACGTCATGCTCTTCTCGGGCAGGGAAGAAGGTCTCTGGATCTACGACGGAAAGAGCATGACCGAAGTCGGAGGCGCGCCCGCCGTCTCCTCGATGTGTATTCACTACGAGAGGCTGTTTGCGACGGACGTCGGCGGCGACTGCCTGTGGTTTTCGGACGATTTCGATCCCGCCAACTGGAGCGTTTCCCTCGACGAGGCGGGGTTTATCCTGATGAGCGGTTCACGGGGGGAACTGCTCAGGGTCGTCAGTTTTTTCGACTCCCTTTACGTCTTCCGTCGGTACGGGGTCACGCGGGTGACCGCCTACGCCGAGCAGACGAAATTTTCCGTCTCCGATCTTTACGTTTCGTCGGGGAAGATCGACGGAGATTCCATCGTGACCTGCGGGGACTGTATTCTCTACGCCGCCTCCGACGGGTTTTACCGGTTCGACGGCTCTTCGGCGACGCGCATCCTCGCCGGGCTGAAGGGCAAAGTGGATTTTTCCCGTCCGATCTCGGGGAGATATTTCGACGGAAAAGTGTTTTTCTCCGTCTTTCTCGCCGACGGGAGCGGGAAACACTTTCTCGTCTACGACGTCAAGACGAGGAAACACCTTTTCGTTTCCGCGCAAAAATGCGTCGCTTACGAGGTTATAGACGGGGAATCTGTTTACGATCTCTATTTGC
>CAMAJQ010000111.1 GCA_945835865.1 uncultured Clostridia bacterium | reverse complement strand
CGAATTCGTATTCGGCAACCGCGGGAGGCTCGATCGAATAAACGTATTCTCCCGTCTCCCGGTTCAACGCAATTTTCTGCGTGTCGGAATCTCTCAGCGTCGTCCCGTCTTCCGTTTCGTATCTGACCGTCAGCGTCGCGTCGGAACGGGAAAGTTCACCGTAGGCAAGAACGGAGGCGTAATCCGCGGAAGTCCCGTCGATCGTCGCCGAAACGCTGCTGTTGAACGCCCCGTCGACGCGATACGTCGTTCCCTTGTCGATCGCCGTATAATTGACTCCCGCATCCGTTTTCGTCCCGTCGGCGGTAGCCGTTGCGGACGCCGCGGTAAGCAGTCTGACGGCGGAAGAATCGGAAGCGCCCGTACCGACCGTCGCCGTTCCGACGGAATAGACGGTCATCCCGCGTCCTCCGTAATAGACGGCTCCCGACGAATTCGCGGCGAGCGTGAAGCAGAAAGAGACCGACTCCACTCTTCTCGTCTTCTCGGCGTCGAGGAAACTGCCGGTCGCGCCGACGGACGCAAACGTCTGCGACCACGGGACGTACAGCGTACCCGTCTGGGCCGCTACCCAGGCAAAGTTGTTCTTGCTCATGGGAATCGCGGAAACGGTGCCGTCTTCCAGCACGAAAGGATGGGACGTACTCGACCCGTGAAACATTCTCCAATAATTCCCGTCGGTATCTTTTAAGAGAATTTTAAACGAACCGTTTTTAAAATCGGGGGTAAGTATCTTAAAATAAATACCCGTAGACTGAGAGGGGTCGATCGCCTCGTCGAAATCGATGGTAAAGCGAAGCAATTCCGATCTTCCCTCCGTCATTCCCGAACGGATGCCGAAATAAACGCCGCCCTCCGCAGAAATATCGTCCCTGACGCCCTGAAACGCGCCGTCTTCGCCAAACAGAATCTGCGTCTCCGCGACCTGCGTTCCGCCCGGTTCCGGTTCTCCTTCTCTCCGCGCGGAAACCATTCCCGCCGACTACACCGCCGCGATCGCACTCGCGGCGAACGCCGTCAAAAAAAGTCTTTTCTTTTTCATAATTTTCCTCCTGTCGGATTTTATTTTCACGCCGCGGACCTCCCCGTCTCCGGAAGTTCTCCGGGGACGGAAAACCGTCGGTGCGATTTTTCTTTTTCCGTTTTCATTTTTTCAGAGCGTTCTTTTCCTCTTTTTCTTCCGTATCGCCGCAACGGCGCCGAACGAAACGAAAACGATTCCCGCACCCGGGAAAGAGACGGACGACCTGCACCCCTTCCGATCGGATTGCGAGAGCACGACCCTCACCCGAAGAAGTTCGTAGGAATCCAGCAGGGTTTCGGGCGCTTCGCAGGAAAACGTCACGAAATAAGTTCCCGCCGCGTCCTTATCGTACCCCGCGCTCTTCCACGTTCCCGTCAGTTCAGTCTCCTTTCCGTTGCTGTCCGTCACGACGAAACTCGTCGGCAACTGGTCGCGCACGACCGAAGAAGCCGTTCCGACCGGATAACGGTAAATCGGCTTGAAGGCGTCGTTGACCGAAACGATATCCGCGTAATCGCGATTGAGTTTTGTCACGGTCAGTTTATCCCGCGCAACTTCGCTGACGAAATACCCCGCTTTCAGGTCTTCTTCCGTAAAGATAGAGAGACGGATGCTGTTCTCCGTATATCTTCCCTTGTCGTAACAGACGAGAATCCGCCCGTCGGGCGCCTGATAAATTTCCGGATAGGCGGAAATATATCGGTCGAGCAACAGCGAATAAGGCCACGTTTTCCCTCCGTCTTCGGAAAGAAACGCCGTCATCTTTTCTCTGGCGTTCTCGCTGTCGTTGGTCACGAAGACGAGCGATCCGGAGGCAAGCCGGAGAAACGAACTGCGAGCACCCGGTCCGCGCAAAGGATAACCGACCCCTCCGGAGGACTGCGTCCAGGTAAAGCCCCCGTCATAGGAAAAAGCCTGTTCGATCCCGCCGTCGTACCCCTTTTCCAGACGGGACAGCATCCATAAAGTTCCGTCTTCCAGTTCCACCACCGACGCTTCCGTATAGGTTTTCTGCGGTTTGACGTAAGCCGAAGGGATGGTGGCGATCTTGCGGTAAGAATATCCGTCGTCCGTCGATTGATACACCCCCGAACGACCGTCTTCATCCCCCGTCACGTACAGTATTCTCCCGTCGGACAGAATGGTCGGCTTGACGAAAACGGTCCTGTCGCTCACCGGGAAGGGACCCTCGTACGTGATCCCGTCCAACGGTCCGTCCGCCCCGACGAGCCTGATCGCGTACATTTTCGATCCGGGCAACACCGAATAATACAGAAGAAGTTCTCCCTTGCCGTTGACGAAAAACACGGGAAGCACGACGCTCGTTCCGTTGACGGGATCGACGACGAGGAAGGGATCTCTCCACGTCTGCCCGCCGTCGTCGCTCGCGGCGACGGGGATATAATTGTCTGCGTGCGGTTCCTTCGTTCCTCCCGTATACCAGGAAACGAAAAGGTTTCCGCCGTAACTGACGGCAGTCGAAATGCCGTTCCACTTGCGGCTTTCGGGGCGGTAGTCTTCGTCCGTCCCGTCGCTGAGTTTCGTCGTCAGATCGGTTTCCCCGTTCACCATCGTGATTTCAGACGCGCCCAACGTGTGATTCTGTTCCGTCTGCGCAATCGCCCGGGAAACGCCGTTAAAATCAGAACCCGCTGCGGCAAGCGCAAGAATCGCGCCGCATATTATCGTAAAGATCCTTTTCACTGTTCCTTCCTTTTATTCTGCCCAACTGATGTATTCGGGCACGTCGATCATATATTTGGAAGCCCCGCCGAAAAGAGTAACTTCGGGCGCGACGTAAGAGGGATCCGCCTTGGGCCACGCGTACGAAATGCCAAGTTCTTCTTTATACGCTCTGAAACAGCGGTTTCTGTATTCGAGCCATCGGCTCGCACCCTTTTCGTACGTTTTCTGAAGCGCGGCCTGATAGATTTTCTTCATTTCCGCCTTATCGGACGCCATGATCATTCTCGGGTACGCTTCGATCCAGACCGCCTCGATATCCGATTGTATCTCCGAATATTCGTTCAGAGCCTTCTGATCCGACGTATCGAGAGGATAGCGCATGGGGACCCTCGAGAAAGAATAATCGAAATAAGTACATTTGTTTTTGAATTCGATCCACGTCTGTAACCAGTTGATCGCGTATTTGTCCGGGCTGGTCATGCGGGTATACATGATGTTCGTGAGCATGGTCGTTCTCGTGATACCCATATCGTAAAGGGCGGATACGTTGTTCGCCCGGAGGGCTTCCTCCGCTTTCGGCGTCCATTGCATTCTGCCGTACGTGCTGACCTTACCCGTCTCGGGGTCGATCTCTCCCGGGCGGACGGCGTAGGTGTAGTATTCTCCTTCGTTCTTGCCGTAATACATTTCCCTTTGTCCCTGCTCGCTGATGAGATAGTCCATCATTTTGATCACCCTATCGACCCTTTTGCAGTTCTTCGTGATCATCGTGACGTACAATCCTCTGCCCGCGTAATCGCACAGAAGAGGAGCATCTCCCCTGCTGTTGGTCAGGACGATGCTGACGTAAGTGTGCTCGTCGTCGGTGACGCCCGTCGCGTCGTCGTGCCCCTTCTTTTCACGCACGCCGAGTTGCGCGGCGTGCTGCTGACTCGCGCCGATGAACGCAAAGGGATATCCGTTGAGAAGATTGGTTCCGATATTGTCTCTCGTATAACTGAAATTCCCCGAGGTGATCAGATCGGCGTTATACAGATCGTTCAGAAACTCCATCACCTCGACGAATTCTTCGGTGTCGTACTGGTAGAGATAATTGCCTTCGGAGTCCTCCTGCGGGACGCAGAAGAATTCCATCAGCGCGGAGAGCGAATAGTTGAAGCAATCGTTCGTCGCCGTCAGGTTGAAAGGGGAAAGGCAAACGGTGGGATTGCTGTTCTTCAGGCCGTACGTCTCCTTGACCCATTTCGCCATTTCGAGAAATCCCGCGGGACGGGTGACGTAACTGTCCTCGTCGAAAGAGGGATCCTGTTTCTTTTTGTAATCGAGAAAGGCGTTGAGATAATCCTTCCTCACGATCACGTCGTAATTCATGAACTGATTGCCTCCGACGTCGTTCTCGTATTCGGCGATGTCCGCGTCGTTATAGAAATTGCTCGCAAGCCCGTACATATAGCCGTCGGATCCCGCATAATACCGTTTGTGTTCGGGAGAGATCCGCGCGAGCATGCTCGGGGCGTAACTCTCCGCAAGACGGTCTATGGCATAGACGTACCCTTCTTCGGCAAGCTGAACGCGCGTTCTCAGATCCCCGATCGTGATCACGTCCGGAAGCATATCTCCCGCGATCATGGTGTTCAGTTCGGTGTTGTCCGACGTCATCGCGCTCTGAAATTTCACGTTGACGCCCGTGCGCTCGCGGATGAGTTCCACCGCTCTGCTCCCGTTGAAAGTATAATTCGTAAACCAGGTGATATTGACTTCCTCGTCGTCGGGATCGATCTGCTCCCAACTGTTCACGTCCGGATCGTAATCCGTCGGGTATTCGTCG
>CAMAJQ010000110.1 GCA_945835865.1 uncultured Clostridia bacterium | reverse complement strand
ATTATTTGAATTTTTTCTCTTCTTTTCAGATCATCCATCCGGACGCGACGTCGTTGAGATAATCGATAAATTTTTTTGCGCCGACGTCTCTGTCTGCAAGTACGTTTACTTTGCCGACGGGTACGTTATTTTTCGTGACGATGAGTTTTCCGACAACCTGACCTTTCCGTACCGGGGCGACGATTTTTTCTCCTTCGAACCTGACTTCGATTTCTCCGCCTTCTCCCCTTTTACTGAAAACGAAGAAATCTTTTTCCGCAACCGTTCCGACCGTTCCGCATTTCCCTTTTGCCACTTCAACCGTCTGACCGAGCGGTTTTCCCGCTTCAATAACTGCATGGTTGGTAAAATGACCGAAAGCGTAATCGAACATGGTAGAAACGTCGCCGAATCTTTTCTTGGAATTGTTTTCTCCGATTACGACAGCCACGACGCGCATCGTTCCACGTTTTGCCGTCGCGGCAAGACAGAATCCGGCGTCCGACGTGTAACCCGTTTTTCCTCCGTCGCATCCGGCGTAAAATCTCGATAGTTTATTCGTATTCGTTAAACCCGTCACGTTCCCTTTAGCGTGTCTGATCTCGTCCGTCCAGATTATTGAATAACGAAAATAGTCTTTATGGGAAATCAATTTCGTCAACATGACGGAAACGTCTTTCGCCGATGAAAAATGTTCCGCAGCCGGCAATCCCGTACAGTTGCGGAAGGACGTGTTTTCAAGTCCCCACTCGCGGCATTTTTCGTTCATAACGTCTACGCAACTTTCTTCCGAGCCGTACATTTTTTCGGCAAGCGCGACGGACGCGTCGTTTGCAGACGCGACCACGACGCTTTTGATCAGATCGTCTACGCTGTATTCACCACCCGCTTCCAGAAAGACCTGAGATCCTCCCATCCCGCTCGCACGATCGGAAACGCAGATTTTTTCTTCAAACGACAATTCGCCGCATTCCGTTTTTTCAAAACAAAGATTGAGCAGCATGATTTTGGTCATACTTGCAATCGGCAGTCTGGCATTTTCGTTTCGGGCGAACAGCACGGTTCCGCTTTCGTATTCGGTCAGATATGCCGACTTTGCTTCCGTTTTCAATTCGTCTTTTCTTTCGGAAGAGACGGAGAAAGCCGCCTCGTCGGGTTGAATTTCCGTTTCCTCTTCCCCGTCGTACGCACGGAAACTCTCTTCCGACGACTCGGGTCTGAGCGCCTCTGCAACGGTGAACCGATGCATGGCAAAGGGAATGATCATCGTGACGAGTAACAGGATACTGACTGCAAAAAATATCTTTTTCATCATGTCAAAAATACCTCTGCCGATATTTTTTGCAGTTTTTTTCTTTTTATTCCGTTTTCCCCCTTTTGTCTTTCCGTTACAGATAGATGGAAAGAGGACGGATCAGAATCGCAAGAACGAGAAACTGATAAAGACACGCCGCGAAGCATACGACAAATCCGCACAGTGCGTTCTGTACGAGTACGGACTTGTTCATTCTTTTGCAGTAATGTAAAGATTTGAGATAGACGATATTCAATACGCCGATCACGACGTTTCCGGCAGAAGAAAGAACCTGATAGGGAATCGTCACGATTACGATGATAACGACCGATGAGAAACCGAAAACGGAAAAAAGAACGGGAACGACGTTTCCGAGAATCATACCTCGATAAAGCAGGATCAGACCTTGCAGCGGAACGGTATAAAGAGAAAAGCCAAGCGCGAGAAAAACGACGCACAAAACGAAATTGATCGCCGTATATCGGATCAGCATGACGAACAAATTATTCTCACGGCAGAACAACTTGAAATAATATTCGCATACGGGCGCGCACAACGGATTGAATTCTGCTTTTTTTCTGAAAAAGAGACCGAAAATCACACCCAGAAAATAAACCGACCCGAAAATCAGAAGAAATCCTCTGTTGTCCCACAAAGCGTTCCATTTTCTTTTCACGTAGAACGGAAACATAAAACGACCTCATACACCGCGATACGATAATAGTGTATGAGGTCGCTTGTCGAAATATGTCAGATGATCACCCGAAGTTTTCGAGGATCCGATCGACGGAGATCCCGAATCCGCGTGCGGGATCATTGAGAAAAACGTGCGTCACGGCACCGACGATCTTTCCGTTCTGAACGATCGGGCTCCCGCTCATTCCCTGCAGGATCCCGTTCGTCTTGTCAAGAAGATCACGATCGGTGATTTTCAAAACGAGATTTTTATTTTCTTTGTTGTTCTCGTCGACTTTCACGATGCTGAGCGTAAATTCACTTACGGTGAGACCGTCGATACAGGTATAAAAACTCGCTTTTCCGACCGTAGCGTCACCGATTTCAAATTCTGCATTGTCTCGGAAATCAAAAGAGGAATCGGCTTTGCCGTATATCCCCGTCAGGGTATTTTTCTCCAGACGACCGATCGGCTTGTCTTCCACGAAAATACCTTTCAGTTCTCCCGCGCTTCCTCTCTGCCCTTTTTCGAACCCGATCACGGAACAAAGAAAAGCCCTTCCTCCTGACAGTTCGAGCATCTTCCCCTGCTCGTCATAAACCGAATGTCCGAGAGCGGAAAACTGCCCGGTCGGCAAAAAAAACGTTACCGTGCCGATGCCGTTGAGATTATCTCTGACAAAAACGCCGATTTTTAAAGTCCCGTTCCCGTCCTTTTTAGGAGTGACGAACGTTCTGATTTCGCTTTCTCCTCTTCTGAGAATCATTTCAACGGGATTCTCTCCTTTTTTCTTCAGCGCTTCGGTGATGTCGGCGGAACAGGAGATCTCTCTCCCTGCGACGGATAATATCACGTCTCCGACCTCAACCCCTGCATTTTTTGAAGGGGAAAAGACTTCTCCGCCGATCACAACGTCGCTTAGCGCAACGACGGTCGCCCCCTTCGTCCTCATCTGAAAACCGGCTGCCATTCCACCGAGATAAACTTTTTCCGACTCTGCCCTGACGTTCGTCGGCAAGACGGAAAAAGAAATAATCGCGAGCAAGACGGCAACGACGACCGATTTCAGTTTTCTCTTCAATAACATGTCGCCCTCCGCACCCGTTATGGTAACACGGCGCCTCGGTCAGAGACGTCATGCAGAAACAGTATGCGCCGAATCCGAAAAAGAATACCGTTTTGAAAGAAAATCGCTGAAAGAAATATCTTCCAACGATTATTTTCGTGAAATAACACGGCCGTTTTTCAGAAGGTAAAGCAACCGTTATGCAATTATCGGATTCTCGTTTTAAAAGAGTTGGCGGAGGAAAGCAATTCTTTTGCGTGAATTCTGGCGGCATCCGAATCGACGCCTCCCGTCATCCGCACGATCTCACGGATCCGCTCGGCTCCTTCCAGGCGTTCGACGGACGTTTTCGTCTTGCCGTTCTCTTCCCGTTTGGAAATCAGGAAGGAAGCGTCCGCCATCGCGCAGATCTGTGGCAGATGCGAAATGGCGATGACCTGCGTGTTGCAGGAAATAACGGCGAATTTTTCGGCGACGATCCTCGCGACCTGACCGCTGATCCCGCTGTCAATCTCATCAAAAATGTAGGTTGCGATCTCTTTATAAGAAGAAGTCACCGTTTTCAGCGCAAGCATAAATCGGCTCATTTCACCGCCGCTGATGATTTTGGAAAGCGGTTTCGTCGGTTCACCGAGGTTAGCGGAGAACAGGAACTCTACCCTGTCCCGCCCGTTCAGACGATAGGATGAAGAATCGGATTCCTCTCCGAAAAACCTTACGTCGAATTTTGCGCTCTTCATGCCGAGTTCGCGAAGTTCTTTTTCCACTTTACCCGTAAAAGACGCGCATCCTTTTTTACGGATCTCCGTAAGTTCTGAATATGCGGCGTCGAGTTTTGCGAGGAGAGTTTTCTTTTTTTCGGAAGCCTTGCGGTATTCTTCGTCAAAATGGACGAGTTTATCGTATTCTTCCTCGGCAGATGACAAAAAGTCGCAGATCGTTTTATAATCACTGCCGTATTTCCTTTTTACGAGGCGGATTTTATCCAATCTCTCCTCGATCCGATCGGCTTCGGAAGGTTCGAAATCAAAATCGGATCCGAACTGTTCAATCGTTTCGGAAATATCCTCGAGTTCTCCGGAAACCGCTTCCATCCGTTCGGCAACGGAAGAATATCTTTCGTCGAAAGATGCGACCTGGGAAAGAGAACGGAGAGACGCCAACACGAGATCTCGCGCTCCGTTTTCGCCGCTGAGTACGCTTACGGCCTGGGAAAACGCCTCCGTGCATCTTTCCGCGCTCTGCATCTTTTTTCGTCTGGAAAGAAGTTCTTCCTCTTCCCCTTCTTTCAGATCGAGAGAGCGGATCTCTTCGATCTGATATTTCAGAATATCCGCTTTGATCGCCCGTTCGCTCTCGCTTCCGCCGAAAGAACCGAGGATCCCGTCCGTCTCTTTCAGCGAGGATATGACGGCGGCAATTTCCTCTTTCTTCGTCTGCAGGCTCCGGTCGCAGAAACAATCGACGACTCGCAGTTGTTCCCCTTCGGATAAAAGAGAAAAATGATCGCTTTGCCCGTGTACGTCGACGAGCAGAGAGGTG
>CAMAJQ010000109.1 GCA_945835865.1 uncultured Clostridia bacterium | reverse complement strand
AGCGTGCCGTCGGTAAGGGCGGGAAGGATTTTTTTCACCTCCGCCAGAACCGGCTGAAACTGTTCGATCAGCGGTTTGAAACGCACTTTCAGGATCAGCCCGAGAACGGTTGCGAAGAGCGCCAGGACGATCGCTTTATACAGAAGGTTCTTGAACACGAGAACGTAATTGTTGACGGCGATTTTAAAAGCGTTGATCAGTCTCATAAATTCTCCTTATCCGTGCGGGGCCCCTCGTCTTTTTCCGTGGACTCCGACCGTTCCGCCCCTCTTTTCCTGCGGCGGAGCAATTCGAGGACGTTCTGAAAATAATCGGGCAGCGGCGCGCAGAAGGTCAGCCTCTCCCCCGTGACGGGATGATCGAGAGAAAGCCTCTCCGCGTGCAGCAGTTGTCCGTTCAGTCTGAATTTCTGATTTTTGTATCCGTATACGGGATCTCCCACGACGGGATGCCCGATATATTTCGCGTGTACGCGGATCTGATGGGTACGCCCCGTTTCGAGACGGAAACGGACGAGCGTATACTCCCCGAATCTCTCCACGACCTCGAAATGGGTGACCGCCCGCCTTCCCCGCTCGGTCACCGCCATCATCGTGCGGTTTTTTTCGCTTCTTCCGATATTGGTGGCGATCGTCCCCGCGTCCTCCCGCACGTTGCCTTCCAGCAGGGCAAGGTAAATGCGGGCGCACGTTTTATCGCGGATCTGCGCGGCGAGCGACAGGTGCGCCTCGTCGTTTTTCGCCACGACGAGAAGCCCCGAGGTGTCCTTGTCGATCCGGTGGACGATCCCCGGTCTCACCACCCCGTTGATCCCGCTGAGAGAATCGAGATGATAGAGGAGAGCGTTGACGAGGGTGTGGCTTTCGTTGCCGTTGCCCGCGTGAACGGTCAGCCCCTGCGGCTTGTCGATCACCGCGATGGAGGAGTCCTGATAGACGATGCCGACGGGAATGTTTTCCGGCTCGAGATCGAGCCGTACGGGAGAAGGAAGCACGACGACAATCTCCTCTCCCGCCCGTAGCGTTCTTCCCGCCTTAACGGGCACGCCGCCCGAAGTCACCCGTCCCTCGTCGACGAGTTTTTTGACCGCGGAGCGGGTCTTGCCGAGTTTTTCGCTCAGCCAGACGTCCGCGCGGACTTCCCCTTCGGCGATCAGCCGTTCGACGCGGGGTTCCCCGCAGGCAGGTTCGCCCTCCGGGCAATCGAAATCGTCGTCCTCTCCGAACGCGGAAAGTCCGGACAGACGGTTTTCCCCGTCCGTCACGTCTCTTCCGGGGAGGTCGACTTCTCCTCTTCCCCGCCCTCCTCTTTTTTCTTCTTTTTCGAAGAGCGGAAAACGGCGTCCTTATCGAGGAAAAGCAGGTGAACGACGAGCATGATCGCGCCGATCACGAGAGCCATATCCGCCACGTTGAAAATATACGGGAAGATCTCGCCCGAACCGAAATCGATGATGACGTGGATCATATCGCGGACGTAGACGAGGGTCATGCGGTCGATGAAATTCCCGATCGCCCCCGAAAGAATGAGGGCGAGAGTGACGTTGAGCCATTTCGATCTCTTCTTTTTGGAGAAGATCATGTACAACAGAATGGCGGCGATGATCACGACGGTTGCGATCTTGAAAATCGTCTGAATGTGCGGAATGCCGCGGAACAGCCCCATGGAGCCGTTGCTGTTTTCGCAATAGGCGATCTCGATAAAATCGGGGATCACCCAGCACAGATGCACGGACGAAACACCCGCGTTGCCGACGGCGCCCGAAAAAGCCGCCGCCAGGATCTTAGTGCCCTGATCGAGAAAGATCACGAGGGCGAACAGAATAACGTACCACATAAAACTCCTTGCCGCTTTGCCCGTCAAAGCGATCCGCCCTTGCGGATGGTTTCCAACATCTCCGCCTTGAGGGCGTAAAGCCCGTCGGAGAGATCGACTTTATAGATATGCGGCTGGTCGAGCCTCTTATATTCGTCCCAGAAGGTATCCGTTTCCCGCCGGGCGTACGACGCGATCTCCTTCAGAGACGGGAAGTCGTAAACCCTTTCGCCGTCTTTGACGACGGTCACGGGAAGTTCCCGCACCTCGTAGTTTTCGAAGGTGGTCTTTTTCCACCTCTCGACGGGGTGATAGAGGGTGAGAGGAGCGCCGAAATCGATTTTCTCTCCGCGCAGAGCGACGAGATCTGCCTCCGCTTTGCCCGTCGCCTTATCGTAGATCCTGTAAAAAGTTTTGAATCCGGGGTTGGTGATCTTGGCGGAATTGTCCGAGACTTTGATCTTGGGGATCGTTTTGCCGTTCTCCTCCACCGCCGCGAGTTTGTATACCCCGCCGAGCGCGGGCATATCCGCGCTCGTGATGAGTTTGGTCCCGATGCCCCAACTGTCGATCTTCGCCCCCTGCAGTTTGAGGCTCTGCACGAGCCGCTCGTCCAGGTCGCCCGAGGCGCAGATGATCGCGTCGGGATAGCCGGCGTCGTCGAGCATCTGTCTCGCGCGCTTGGTGAGATAGGCGAGGTCGCCCGAATCGATGCGGATGCCGAGGGGCTTTTTCCCCTCCGCGCGCATTTCGTCGAATACTTTAATTGCGTTCGGCACGCCGCTTCTCAACGTGTCGTACGTGTCCACGAGCAGGAGCGTTCCCTTCGGATAAACCCGCGCATAAGCCCGAAAAGCCTCGATTTCGCTCGGGAAGTTCATCACCCAGCTGTGGGCGTGCGTGCCCGAAACGGGAATGCCGAACATCTGCCCCGCCAGCACGTTGGATGTGGAGTTGCACCCGCCGATGACCGCGGCGCGCGCCCCGTAGATGCCCGCGTCCGGTCCCTGCGCGCGGCGCAGTCCGAATTCCATCACGTTGTCTCCCTTCGCGGCGTAACGGATCTTCGCCGCCTTGGACGCAATGAGAGTCTGATGGTTGATGATGTTCAGGATCGCCGTCTCCACGAGCTGCGCCTGAATCACGGGCGCGCGGACGGTCAGAATGGGCTCTTTGGGAAAGACCACCGTCCCCTCGGGAACGGAATAGATATCTCCCGTGAATTTCAGTCCGGAAAGATAACGGAGAAAGCCCTCGTCGAATATGCCGAGGCTTTTCAGATACGCGATCTCCTCTTCCCCGAAGGAAAGATTGAGCACGTAGTCGACCGCCTGTTCGAGCCCTGCGGCAACGGAATAGGTGATCAGTTCGTTCTGCCTGAAAAAGACGTCGAACACGGCGATTTCGTCCTGCTTCCCTTCCAGGAAGTATCCGTTCATCATCGTCAGTTCGTAGAGGTCGGTCAGCAGAGTAAGGTTGCGTTCGTTCTTCATTGCAGATATTCCTCTCCGCGCGGAAAAACCCTTCCGCGCCAACGTATCCGGCTTATAAGCCGTTTATTTCTCTTCTTTTTGTTTATCCGCGTCGGGTGCGAAGGATTTGATTTCGGGAAGCGGTCTGTTCTTTTCCGCCTCCGCCTCGGCGGCTTTCTTCTCGGCGAGCCGCTCGGTATAGGGCTTGTATCCCTCCTTTTCGTCCGTGCGCTCGACGAACAGGCGGTCGGACTTGAGAAGGAGAAGCAAAAGCAGAATCAGCAGGACGAGGGCGAAATCCACGAGGACGATGATCCACCACTGAACGCCGATCATGATGAGGGTGACGCCGACGAGCAGGACGAAAGAGCCGACGGCGAACTCGTAGCCGCCTTTCGTCACGACGCCGTAGACGAACAGCGCGAGGCCGATGCCTACCGTCAGCACGATAAAGAAGAGGCGGAAGGGGTTGATCCCGAACACGTCGTTGGCGGCGAGGATAAAGCCGACGATCGCACATACGAGGACGGCGGCGGCAACGATGATAGCGGCGACCGCCATTCTTTTTCCGACAGGTTGTTTTTTCATAACCGAAAACTCCTTTTGATACCGATTTTCCCTTTTTCTCGCGCGCGGATCCTCCCTTTCCCGGCCTTTTCCCGGGGTGAACGGACGGATTTTCGTCCGACGCGCGGACTTTCACGCTACCATTTTAACATATTTTTCGGAAAAACGCAATTATTATATCCTCATTCCTGATTTTCTTCTTTTTTTCATCCTCTTTTTCTTCTTCCCTGCCCGGAGGGGAAGAGGAAAAACTCCGGGAAGGGACGCCGGAAAGGAAATTTTTTCCCGAAAAGGGGGGTATAAACGGAAAAAGAGAAGGGAAAATGCATTATTTCTTTTGAATTTCATCTGAAATTTGCCAAAGTTATTGACTTCGCGGCTCACTTGCGGTATAATATATAAGGTTGATTTTCTCTCCGGAGGAGATCTGCCTGCGGAAGGCGCGTTGTTTCAGCGCGGAAATCCTTCGCACCGAAATCTAAATCTATTATTTTTACGGAGGTCTTTCAGACTATGAAAATCATGACGATCGACGGTAACACCGCCGCGAGCCACGTTGCGTACGCGTTTTCGGAAGTGGCGGCGATTTACCCGATTACCCCCTCTTCTCCGATGGCGGAAGTGGCGGACGAATGGGCGACTGCCGGCAGAACGAATATGTTCGGGCAAAAACTTCGCCTTGCCGAAATGCAGTCCGAAGCGGGCGC
>CAMAJQ010000108.1 GCA_945835865.1 uncultured Clostridia bacterium | reverse complement strand
ACGATCCTTTCCCCGCCGTTCCTCCCGCGATCCACAAAAAAACACTCAGAGGTAATTATCATGAACGAAAACGAAGTGAAAGCGAAAATCAAAGAAATGCTCTGCGACCGCCTCGGCATCGAAGCGGAAGCGCTCGAAAACGATACTCCCCTTTTCAACGACGGGATCGGGCTCGACTCCATCGACTCTCTCGAGATCATCTCGGCGATCGACGAGGAATACGGCGTATCCATGACGGGCGTCGGCAAAGAACACTTCCGCGACGTCAACGCGCTCGCGGCGTACGTCGTAGCGCACGCGGAATGATCTGCGGAGCGGACGTAAAAGGCAGATCGAGACGGTAAAAAAAATGAATCATCAGAAAATCAGATGCGTTATCACGGGGCTCGGCGCGATCAGCGCGATCGGTCACAGCGTGGACGAATGCTGGGAGAGCATCCTCTCTTCCCGCAGCGGGATAGACCATACGAATTCCCTCGACACGGAAAACTGCTACGCCGATTACGCCGCCGAGGTGAAGGGTTTCAAGGAACCCGATCATCTCGACCGCTGCGCCGCCCTGTGTCTGCAAGCAACGGAAGAGGCGATGAAAGACGCCTCTCTTTTCGGTTTCGGCGGAGATCCCCGCACGGGCGTCATCATGGGCAGTTGCGTGGGGGGAGGCCGCAGCATGGAGAGTTACTACCGCAACGGCAAGAGAAAAGAGGACGTTCTGAAAATCCCCATTTCCTCTATCGCCAATCACGTCGCGGAAAAATTCGGAGCGGGCGGCGTCGTCACCAACGTCGCGAACGCCTGCGCGGCGGGAACGATCTCCGTCGCCTACGCTTCCGACCTCATCCGGGCAGGCAAAGCCGACGTCGTGATCGCGGGCGGAGCGGACGCCTTTTCTTCCGTGCCCTATTCCGGCTTCCTGTCCCTGCACGCGCTGGACGAAAACTCCTGTTCGCCCTTTAACCGCTCCCACGGGATCACCCTCGGCGAAGGGGCGGGCGCGCTCGTCGTCGAATCGTACGAACACGCCGTCGCGAGAGGAGCGCGTATCTACTGCGAAGTGCTTGGTTCGGGCATTTCGAGCGACGCGCATCACATCACCGCTCCCCGTCCGGACGGCGAAGGACAGATGAGCGCCATCCGACAGGCGATCGCCCATTCCGGGCTCACCGAAAAGGACGTCGATTACGTCAACGCCCACGGTACGGGCACGGCGAAAAACGACGAGGCGGAATTCCTCTCCCTGCACACCATTTTCGACGGCAAAAACGACGGGCTTTCGGTCAGTTCCACCAAGGCGATGACCGGGCACTGCCTGGGCGCCGCGGGCGCGATCGAAGCCGTTTTCGCCGTAAAAGCCCTTTGGGAAAACGTCGTTCCCCCTACGATCGGCTATTCGGACGAAGACCTCGCCGTCCTCAGGGAAAAAGCGGGAAAGATGGACTTTACGCCCAACACTCCCGTCCGGAAAGAACTCAACGCCGTGATGAACAACTCCTTTGCCTTCGGCGGGAACAACGCGAGCATTCTTTTCGGGAAAAAGCCTTCGGAAATGCCCGCCGCCCCCGACCGCAGAGAGATCGCCGTTACCGGGCTCGGGCTCGTGACCCCTCTCGGCAACGGCAAGCAGGCGTACGCCCGCGCCGTTTCGGAAGACGCGCGCCTCGAAGAGAGCGAAACGGCTTCCTCGATCGGGACGGCGGATTACGACGCGCAGGGGCTGAAAATGGCGTTTTACCGCAAACTCGACCACCTGAGCCAACTGCAGGCGGTTTCCGGCATGGACGCCCTCCGCGACGGCAAACTCGCCGTGACGGAAGAGAACGCCCGTAAAATCGGCATGATCGTCGGGACGTCGGAAGGAGCGATGGGGACCAGCCTCGAATTCCAGAGCCATATCGCCGAAAAGGGGAACGCCGGCGGAAGCGCCTTCAAATTCCCCAACACCGTATACAATGCCGCGGGCGGATACCTTTCCATCTGCTCGGGCATCAAGGGATATAACGTGACCGTGACGAACGGCGCGCAATCCGGACTCTCCTCGGCGGCTTACGCCCTCCAGGTCATCCGCAACGGATGGGAGGACGCCATGCTCGCCACGGGCACGGATGAAAACAGCGGGATCGTCTCCGAATTCACCCACCTGATCGGCGCGGCGGCAGACGAAAAAGTCCGTCCGTACGACGGGAAAGATTCCTACTCCCTGTCGGACGGGAGCGTTTCCGTGCTGATGGAAACGGTCGGGTCGGCAACCGCCAGAGGCGCGGAGATCTATTGCCGGATCACCGGTTACGGAATGTCCCACCGGAGCGTCCCCTTCGGGACCGTAAAAGGCTCGGACGAAGGACTTCTGCGCGCCGTTGAAGAAGCGCTTGCCGACGCCTCCGTCCAAGCGGAAGAGATCTCCGCCGTCGTCGGATTCGCCAACGGACAGAAAGAGGTGGACGACGTCGAGATCAACGTTCTGACCCGCGTCTTCGGAGAAGGAAAGATCCCCGTCGTTTCCGTGAAGGAACGCGCGGGCGAAGGGAGGGCGGCATCGGCGGCTCTCGGGCTCGCGCACGGCGCGCTGCTTCTCCACGGTGATATTGCCAAGGACGCGGACGCCTACCTTCTTCCCTCAAAGAAAAAAGTCGGCGTCGTCTCGTCCGATCTGAACAAGATCCTCGTCCTGTCCTACGCGACGGGAGGATCTTACACCGCCGTGGTGATCGAAAAATAAGGAGAAAGGAATGAAAGTCGCAATCGTAACGGGCGCCTCCCGCGGCATCGGGAAAGCCTGCGCTCTCCGTCTTGCAAAAGACGGCTATACGACGGTTATCAACTATTCCCGCAGCGAAGAGGAAGCCCGGAAAGTCCTCGCGGAGATCGAGTCGGAAGGCGGCAGCGGCATGCTCTGCCGAGCGGACGTCTCCAACCTCGACGAAGTGAAAAAAATGATGCGGGACGTATCGAAAGCATACGGACAGATCGACGTCCTCGTCAACAACGCGGGTATCGTCAGGGACGAATACCTGCTCATGCTGAACCCGGACACCCTCGACCGCTGTATCGACCTCAACGTCAAGGGATATTTCTACTGCGCACAGCAGGCGGTCCTCAAGATGTTCCGCAGAAAACAGGGAGTCGTCGTCAACATGTCTTCGGTGAGCGGGATCCTCGCCCTTGCGGGACAAAGCGTGTACAGCGCGACCAAAGGGGCGGTCAACTCCATGACGCAGACGATGGCGAAAGAACTCGCCCCTTACGGCATCCGCGTCAACGCCGTCGCGCCCGGATTCATCGAGACGGAAATGCTCGACGCCCTTCCCGAAGAAAAGAAAAAGGAATATCTCGACGCCATTCCCATGCACCGTCTCGGCAAACCCGAAGAGGTTGCGGGGATCGTTTCCATGCTCGTTTCCGATACCTGCGCGTATATGACGGGGCAGATCCTGACCCTGGACGGAGGGATTTCGCTGTGATGAACGTTTACGAAGTGAGCAAAAAACTCAAACAACGTCCCCCCTTTCAGATGATCGAAAAGGTCACGGAACTCGAACCGGGAAGTTCGGCGGTCGGGATCAAAACGGTTTCCGTCAACGACCCGTGGTTTGCGGGGCATTTCCCCGGTCAGCCCATTCTCCCCGGCGTGCTCGTCGTCGAGGCGTGCGCGCAGCTTTGCTCGATCGCGAGCGAGGGAGAAGAGACGGACCCGAACGGACTCAACGTCCTGCTTAAAATCGACAACTTCAAGTTTTTAAAACCCGTTCTTCCCGGAGACGTGATGACGATTTCCGTGCGCAGAAAGAGCGGGAGCGGACCTCTGGTTTCCTTCGACGCGTCCGTGACCGTCGACGGAGAGATCAGAAGCAAAGGCAGCCTCTCCTTCACGGCGATCGCCCGCGAAGGAGTCGGACAGGAGAACGGATGATCACATGAAAAAAACAGCTTTTTTGTTTGCGGGGCAAGGCGCGCAGACGGTCGGAATGGGAAAGGACTTTTACGAAACCTTTCCCGTCGCGAGGGAAATATTCGACGGGAGCGAAGAGATCTTTCCCGCCGCAAAAAAAATCTGCTTCGAAGGAAGCGGAGAAGACCTCACGAAGACCGAAAACACCCAGCCCTGCCTTTTTCTGACCGATCTCGCCATCGCGGAATGTCTGAAAGCCGAAGGGATCCTTCCTTCCGCGGCGGCGGGTTTTTCTCTCGGAGAGATCCCCGCGGCGGCTTTCGCGGGCGTTTTTCCCCGCGAAGAAGCCTTCCGTTTCGTCGTTCTGCGCGGGAGAAAGATGGCGGAACAATCTGCCCTGCACCCCGGCGGCATGGCTGCCGTGCTGAAACTCGACGGAGAAAAGGTCGAAGAACTCTGCAGAAATTTCAGAGAGATCTGGCCGGTCAACTATAACTGTCCGGGGCAGATCGCCTGCGCGGGCAGCGAGGAGGAGATCGACGCTTTCTGCGCCGCGGTGAAGGCGGCGGGCGGAAGAGGAGTCAGACTCCCCGTCAGCGGCGCCTTCCATACCCCCTACATGAACGAAGTCGCCCCCGTCCTGCGGGCTTTTCTCGAAGAGAACGGCGTCCGGGAGCCCGGTCTTCCCCTC
>CAMAJQ010000107.1 GCA_945835865.1 uncultured Clostridia bacterium | reverse complement strand
CGTAAAATTCCTGAAAGCGGGTTCAGGCAAATTTTATGTCGATGAAGGAATCGTATTTTTCGGCAATGAGATCGACGGCCTGATCGGAGAAGGGAGAGGGGAGTCCCGTCTGCGAGGCAACGGTTTCAAGGGTGTTGGTCGAACCGTAACTGACGACGTCGAGATATTTTTCCGCATAGTCTTCTTCCGCCCAGATGATCGAGGCAAACACGTGGGAGACGACGTAACTGATATAGTAAGCCGGAGATTCGAAGAAGTGCGGTACCTCGTAGTATTCGCAGGACGCGCTTCCCCAATAGCTGACGAGAGAGGTTCGGAAGAGGTTTTCCAGATAATCGGCAGTCAGCAAGTCGGGATCCGTGCGGTACACGGTGTACTCGAAGTCCTCGAACGCCGATCCGGAAAGAAGGGTGTAAAGACTGTTCTCTACGACGAAATATTCGTAAAAAGAGGTGTATTCGGACAGTCCTTCTTTCTGCAGTAATTTTTCGATTGCGGGAAGGGTGATCAGTTCGAACGCCTGTGAAAAAGTTTCCGCAAGTTCGAGATTGAAGGATACGTTGCCTTCCTTTTCGTCGTCGACCGCGAAGATGGCGTTGTAATGACCGAACTCGTGAAGAACGACATCGAGGTCGGAAAGGTTTCCCGACGCGTTGATGAACATAAAGCCGTCCCCGTATTCGTGGAAGTCGCAGACGAAGCTCGTATCCATCTTCGTGTCGCTGACCGAAAAGTCGTAAAGATCGTGATTGATCATGTAATTCCAGCTCGGAGCCGCCTCGGAGACCGTTTGCTCAACGGCGTATTTTGCAAAGCCTTTCAGACTGTTTTCCGAGATTGCGGGAAATCCCGCCTTGTTTTGCTCGCCAAAATACGTCTTTCTCGTCTGCTGAAGAGAGTCGGCGATCGGACGGATCTTTTCGCCGAGTTCATTCCGGAGAGCGAAGGCGTCTTCGGGCGTGTACTCGCGGAAATACAACTCCGCATAAGCGTAATCGTGGTAGTTGGAATAGGGGTTGCCGTCGTCGTCCGAAAACTCCGCCGCAATAGCGTTCCTCGTCACGACGAGGTCTTTATAGATGCGGGCGAATTCTGCGGACGAAGCGGTCTGATAGACGGAAGCGTATTCGCTGACGAGTGCGGTTTCTTTCTGTTCGAGTTCGAGTACGGCTTGATTTTTGACGTCGCGGTCGGCGAGAGAAAGAGCGTATTCCTCGCTCGTCTGCCCGATCAGGACGTCGCGGTAAGAAGATTCGAAGAGGATCTTCTCCGTTTCGAGAACGGCGTTGAAAAAGCGGTTGGCGTAATCGGTGATATACTCGTAGCGTCGGGCGGCGGTTTCGTCCGACGTGTTTTTATAGTATTCGATCAGCGCGATCGTCTGCGAGGTCATAACCTGATAATACTGGACGAAGAGATCGATGCGTTTTTCAAGGAGTTCTTCCTCCCGTCCTTCCTCGAGGGAGAGTGCGCGGAGTTCGTCGTTCAGTCTTTGCTGAAGTTCTTCGTCCGGCTGAACGTAAGCGCGTTCACCGTAAGTCGGGGTGAAAATGGGGTATTTGCCGCTGAACAACCGACAGCCGAAGCAACCCGTACAGAGTACGAATATCAGTGCGGCGACGAGTATCGTTTTTCCAAACCGTTTCATAGCTTCTCCGTGTTCCGGTCCGCGATGAAAGCAGACCGTTTATTTATTATAGTATAGACGAAAAAGGCGGAATTGTCAACGGGAAGCGTGAAAAAGAGGAAAAAGTTTTGTACGGGTCGTCCTCCGTTTGCCGTTCGCGGACATTTTACGCTGCGGAACGGAATACATTATTACAGAGAACGGAAAGCCGTCGGGCGGGAAACGGCGGTTTGCAAAAGGGGGACGGATGAAGGGAAACGCGTATAAAGCCATACTTCTCGCCGTCGTCGTCTTCGTGTGCGTTTTCGTCCCGGTCAGATCGCTCGGGAGCGAGAGGGTGGAAGGAGAATTCCCCGTCAGGACGCAGGAGTACGACACCGTGCTGACCCTCTGGAATATCGACACGTTCGAGGGCGGAAAGGGCTCCCGCACCTCTTTTTTGTCTTCCGTAGGCAAAAGGTTTCGGAAGGGAACGGTCGTGCTCGCGCGGTCGATGACGGCGTTCGGAGCGGAAGAAAGTCTGAGGAACGGAGAACTGCCGGACATGGTCTCCTTTGGCGGGGGCTGTCCTTTTCTTCTCGGAGTCTGTCAGCCCCTCGATCTTGAAGCCCCGGCGTACGGAGGGACCGTCGGCGATCGGACGATGGCGATCCCCTGGTGTGCCGGCGGATATTTTCTCTTTACGAAAACGGAGAGGAAAGAGCCCGTCGGGAAACTTTACGTTTCGCTCGGCGAAAACAATTTTCCGCTTGTCGCAAAGTCCGTCGGAGAAATCCGGGCGGAGCAGACTGTGACCGTCCGCCCGACGGACGGGTGCAGGACGTTTCTTTCGTCGGACGGAAACGCGGTATTCCTCGGAACGCAGAGGGACGTCTTTCGCCTTGAAAAAAACGGGGCGGCTTTTCTCGCGGAGCCGCTCGAAGAATTTTCCGACCTTTTTCAGTATATCGCCGTCTGTGCGGAAGATTCTTTCCGCCGCGCTCTGTGCGAGGAGTTCGTGAAATTTCTTCTGTCGGAGGAGATACAGAAGGGAGTCGTCTCGCTCGGAATGTTTCCGGCGGAGGGAAACCCTTATCGCGAGGGCGCGCTTTCTCTTTACGACCGCTCGAAGACGGCGTATACGGTCAGTCCCTTTCTCTCGGAGGAAAACGCCGCGAAATACCGCGATCCGACTTTTTTCGGGCAGGACGGGGAAATAACGGACGCCGAACGTTTAAAAAGCGGATTGAAACGCTTGTGATTTTATGCGAATTGTAGTAAAATAGGAGGGAACGATGGAACACGTCGTCAGATACTTGGAGATCGGCAGACAAACGGGCGTCGCCTGTGAAGAAAACGCTCTTCTCGCGCCTTATTGCACTTTCGGGACGGGAGGAAAAGCGGACGCGTTGTTTTTCCCGGAAACGGAAGAGGGAGCGACCGCGCTCCTGAGCCGATTGGAAGAGGAATCGGTGCCCTGCGTCTTTCTCGGGAACGGTTCCAACGTGCTCGTTTCCGACGACGGCGTCCGGGGCGCGGCGATCTGTTTCAGAAGGCTGAAAGGAATTTCCGTCAAGGGGAAGATCGTTACGGCGCTCGCGGGGGATTCTCTTTCCGACGTCATCGAGGCGGCTCTCCTGAACAGCCTCGGAGGACTGGAATTCCTGAGCGGGATCCCCGCTTCGGTCGGAGGAGCGGTCGCGATGAACGCCGGCTGTTTTAATAAAACGATCGCCGAGTACGTCTCTTTCGTCAGATATGCGGGCGGAGTCCTCGGCGGAAGGGATTGTCGTTTTTCTTATCGGGACAGTATTTTCAGACAGGAAAAGAAATGCGTTCTCTCCGTCTGTTTTCATCTGGAAAACGTCGAATACGAGCAATCGGAGAGCAAGATCGGCTACTTCCTTTCCCTCAGGCGCAATCGCCAGCCGAAGGGAAGAACGTGCGGAAGCACTTTCCGCAACGACGGATTTTTCGCGGGAAAGGTCATTGAAAACTGCGGTCTGAAAGGCTATCGGGTCGGAGGTGCGGTCGTTTCCGAAAAACACGCAAATTTCATCGTCGCGGGGAAAAACGCGACGAGTTCGGATATTTATTCTCTGATCGCGCGCATCAAAAAAAACGTTTGGGAACGCTGCGGGATCAGGCTTCGGGAAGAAGTGGAGTACATAGGAAAATTTAAAGATGAAAATCAATTTTGACCTTCATACGCATACGGTTTACAGCCACGGGAAGGGGACGATCGAACAGAACGCTCTGGCGGCGAAGGAAAAAGGACTCGTGGGGATCGTCGTAAGCGATCACGGTTTTTCTCATCCTGCGTTCGGAATGAAGAGAAGAGAGGTCGACGAGATGAAGGAGCACTGCGAAAAGGCGGCGGCTCTGACGGGGATCGAAGTCCTTCTCGGCATTGAATCCAACGTGCGGGGAGAGAGCGGAAAAATCGACGTCGAACCCCGCGATTACGATAAACTCGACGTGATTCTCGCAGGCGTGCACCGCTTTATCTATTACGAAAAACCGTCCGATTATTTCAGATTGTTGTTTGCCAATCAGATCAATTCCATTCTGCACAAAGAGGCGAGCGAGTCGCTGAAGCGCTACAATACGAAATGCTACGTCGAGGCGATCCGCAACAATCCGATCGACGTGATCACTCATCCGGGGTTTTGTTGTCCGTGTTTTGCCGACGAGGTCGCCCGCTGTGCGAGCGACTACGGCACTTATTTTGAAATCAATACCAAAAAGGTTCATCTTACGGACGAGGAGTGGGAAAAGGTGATCGCCACGGACGTCCGTTTCGTCGTCGACAGCGACGCGCATTCGGTCGACCGCATCGGGGACGCCGCGCTCGCGGAGGCTCTCTTTTCCCGAATCGATTTTCCGACCGACCGCATCGACAACGTCGACGGCAGAGTGCCCGTTTTCCGCTTTGCCGAATGGAAAAAACGCAAGGGGTGACGAGATGAATTTTTCCGAAGAGGTGAAAGCCGAGATCGTCAG
>CAMAJQ010000106.1 GCA_945835865.1 uncultured Clostridia bacterium | reverse complement strand
GAAGGTATATTTCTCAACCTTTTTCAACACGCTTCCTTCCCGGAAGGTCACCGTCTGCAGTTTGTCGCATCCGGCGAACGCGCCCCTGTAATAGGTCACCTTTTTCGATTTGATCTGTCCCGTAACAGGATCGTATTCCATCTCGGTCTTCACCTCGTCGAATCCGACGAGTCTCGAAACGGACGCGGGGATCTCCACCGAAACGAGGGCGCTGTAAGAGAAGGTTTCGTAACCGATCTCGCCGAGTCCTTCGGGCAGTTCGACCGATTCTAAGCCGCTGTAAGAGAAGGCGTAATTGCCGATCTTCGTCACGTTTGCGGGAAGCCGGATGTTCTTGAGCGAAACGCAATAATAGAAGGCGTTATCGGGAATTTCCGTAACTTTACAACCTTCTTCGAAGACGACCTCGGTCAGTTTTCCCGCATAGTTGAGGAAGCCTTTTCCGATGGTCTCCACGTTGGCGGGGATCCGGATGGAGGTCAGCGCGGACAGGTTCGACGTCAGAGACGAACCGGTCGCAAAGGCGTAAGCGCCGATGTAACTCGTCCTTGCGGGAAGATTGAGTTCCGTAAGGGAAATACATCCGTAGAACACACTGTACGTATAAGTGATCGTCGTGCCCGTCGTCGATTTCGCGTCGTCGATCACGAGGGGTTCGGTGCCGCCTTCTTCAAAGACGACGTTCTTCAGAGACTTCGCGTAGTAGAACGTCTGCGGTTCAAGTTCGACGACCGTATTGGGAACGTTGACTTTCTGCACGCCCGAATAATAGAACATTTGACGGGCAAGTTTATCCACCCCTCTGGGGAAGACGACTTCGGTAAGATTGGACGTATAATAGAAGAGATACGTTCCGAGTTGAAGTTGACGTTCTTCGTCCTCGCTTTCTTCGAAGACGACTTTTCCGACGACTTTGTTGTAGTAGAACGCTTTATCCCAGACCTTGGTGACCGTGGCGGGAATGGTGATGACGCCGTCCACGCCCGCGTTCATCGCCGGGCAGTATTCGAGTTCGGCGATCACGCCGTCTTTCACCGCGTAAAGCACGCCCTGGCTGGTCGCGAAGTGCGCGTTTCCTTCCGCAACGACGACCTTCTCGATATAGTTGGAAGAAGAGAACACGTTCATCGCGGTGAGATTGCCGTCCTCGTCGTACGCGCCGATTTTCTCGATGGTGGACGGGAAGTAGATCTCTTTGAGTTTAGAGCAGGAATAGAAGGCGTAGTCTCCGATCGCCTTCGCGCCTTCCGCCACCGTGACTTTGGTCAGAGCCGAGCAGGAACCAAACATATACGTTCCCGTGGAAACGGTTCTGCCGGGCACGGTGAATTCCGTGAGCGCGGAACATGATCTGAAGACGCTGTCTCCGAATTCGAGCGGCGTATCGCCGGGAAGGAATTCGACGGTCGTCATCGCCGAGCAGGAATAGAAGGCTTCGTCGCCGATGCTCGTGACCGACGCGGGAATGACGACCTTGATCAGACCTTTGTTGTCACGGAAGGTCGAAGAGGGAATGGTCGTGACCGTATCGGGAATCTCGTACAACCCTGCTTTGGAAAGCGGGAAGAAGAGAATGGTGGTAATCGCTTTATCGTACAGGACGCCGTCGCCCGTCGTGTTGAAGTTTTCGTTGTCGGGATCGACGACGAGGTTGGTGATCTTGCTGCCGAAAATACCGGCGATCTTCATCATCGGGACCTTGGGTCCGATGGTCAGGTCGGTCACGTAGAAGGCGGGAACGCCCGTCGTATCCGTTCCGAAGGCGGTGTCCTCGAAGACGACATCCCTGCCCTCGCCCGAGGCGTTGACCGTCACGTTGACGAGTTTGGAAGTGCTTCCGAAGGCGCTTCTCTCGAGCACGGTGAGGTTCTCGGGAAGGACGACCGATTCGAGATAACTGCAGCCGTAGAAGGCGCGGGATTCGATGGTGAGAGGCATATCGCTCTCAACGCCGAGGAATTCGAGTTCGATCAGCCCCGTATCCATAGCAAAGGCGTTTCTGCAGATTCTCGTGATACCCGAAGAAATGGTGACCGAAGAGATCTGCAGACAGCTCTTGAAGGCTTCCTGATGAATGACGGAAACGTTTCCGCCGAAGGTGACGGCAGCCTTTCTCCCTCTCGGGCAGTAATAGACGTCCGTGCCCGCTTTGTTATAGAGAATGCCGTCGATCGCGGAATAATATCCGTCCGCATAGCCGACCATCTCGATGGTTTCGAGCGCGGTGCAGGTGTCGAGAATGGTCGTATCGAACCCGACCGATCTCGTGGCGTCCGAAACCGAACTGTCGGCAAGCCTCGTGGGAAGGACGAGCCTCGTCAGAGCGGTAGAGGACTTGAAGACCGCGGTATCGAACACGAGAGGCTGCACTTCTTCCCCTTCGGCTTCGGAGAGGAATTCCACTTCGGTCAGATCCGCACAGGTCGACATCGCGTTGCTGCCGACGAAAGCGACCTTGGAAGGAACGACGACCTTTCCGAGTTTGGATTTATACATGGCGTAATTGCCGATCGCCGTCGCGTCGCTCGCAACGACGAAATCGCCCGTTTTGCCGAGAGGCACGATGACGAGGGTCTTAGAGGTAACGTCCGTCCCCTCATCGCCGCCGTAAGTCACCGCGTAGAGCGCGCCGTTATCCGAAACGTATTTCGGAGTGGGCTGTTTGCCCGTCGCGTAGACCACGATCTCCGCCAGCGATTCGCAAAGCTGGAAGGAACTCGTCGTGACACCCTGCTCCGTTCCGGTTTCGATGGCAGCCGTATCGGGAATGCTGATAGAAACAAGTTTCGTTGCGCCCGTCAGAATGTTGACCGCCGTAACGGGTTTCGCGTCGTAGGTTTCGGGAACCTTCGCGCTCGTCACGTAGGCGAGACCGGGACCTGCGGAAACGACGTATCCGTCCTTGCCGCCGTTGAGTTGATAGGAGAAAAGATCGAGCCAGCAGGCGTAGACGGTGGCGTCGCCGACGACCGACCACACGTTGACGCAATTGCCTTCGTTATCGGTGTACTGGACGCCGGCGCCGTTGGGCTCGGAGAACCAGCCGCCGAAGACCCTCACGTCGCTGTCCGAAACGGCGGCGGGAAGGATATAATCCTGACGGAAGACGACCGTCGCGGTGGTATTATCCACCGTTCCGCCGTTGACCGTATCCAGAATCACGGTGTAGCGCTTGGGAGTGAAGTAGGCGTAAAGCTGCACGTCGGCGTTCTTGTTGAGGGTGCTTTCCGCAAACTTCTGCCCGTTGTTCGTGCCGCCCGAAGGAACGTCGTACCAGCCTCCGAACTCGTAACCTGCATAGGACGCGTCGGGTGCGGGAATTCTGTCGCCCACGGCGATGTACGCCGTGTCGATGGCTTCGCCTCCCTTCACGTTGTAGACGACGGAGTACGCGTTGACGGTAACGCTCTTCTTCGAGCCGACGGCTCCGTCTTCATAAGTATAGGCAACCGTAATCGTGTTCTGACCCGCTTTGGTGAAGGCGACCTTCGCGCTCGTCACGCCCGCTTCGTAATACACGGGATCCTCGTCGTTTACCTGCACGCGGTAACCCGCAGCGACGTAAACGGGGCTCCAGCAAACGGTTCCGTTCTGATAAGTTACGCTTTCAAAAACGATCCTGCCGACTTTGCACACGTCGGAATAAGCGGAATTCGCCGCGTCCGAAGTGCCCTTCGCGCTGACCGAAACTTCGATCGTCGAAGCGTTCTGAACCTGATCTTCCGTGATCGTATAGGTCGGTTCGGTCACGTTGACGACGCTGTTATTGACCTTAACGGTATAGCCCGTCGCGCCTTCCACGGCGTTCCAGGTGATCGTTCCGCCCGAAACCGTCACCCCGTCGGGAGCGGCGATCTGCGTTTTATTATAGGTGATCTCGGTTGCCGCGGGGCTGTTGTAACCCTTCGCCACCGGATAGACCCCGATGACGTAACTGCCCGCGCCGTAATATTTGAGCGAGTAACTCGTCGCGTCCGCGACTTCGGTCTCCTCGCCGTTGACGGTGACGACGTAAGAGAAAGCGTTTTCCGTCTTGAACCAGACGACTTCCCCTTCCCCGTTCACGCTGACGCCTTCCACTGCTTGTAAAGTTCTGTCATAGCAGTACGTTTCGGACACGGAAGAAATCTTGCCGTCCGCCATCGCGGTGACCGTCACCCGGATGCCGCCTTCCTGCATATCGCAGCCCGAAATATCGAAATAAGTGGAAGTTCCGTTGTCGTAATTGGCGTGGTTGTGGTCCTTATTGCCGCAATCCACCGTGATAACGTACTTTTCCGCTCCGTCGACGGGATTGTAAGTCAACATTCCCGAGGGCTGAAGAACGGTAAACACGGACACTCTGTCGAGCGCCTTGTTGTTGTAATAAACGGTAGCCGTCTCCTCGCCGTTGCGGTTGGTGACGGTGATCGCGTATTCGCCCGCGTCCGCCTTTGCAAAGTCGTACTTCGCCTCGGTCGTGGTGACGTTCTGCGAGGAACTCGCCCCGGCGGCGTTGGTGACCGTCACGGTGAAACTCTGCGCGCCCGAGCCGATCGCGTCCCACGTGATTTTATCCGCGGCGACGTTCACGCCCGAAACGCCCGTCTTCCACGTCGCGTACAGGTTGACGTTCTGCGTCAGCG
>CAMAJQ010000105.1 GCA_945835865.1 uncultured Clostridia bacterium | reverse complement strand
GCGGCGAGTTTGCGGATCAACGCCTCGTCGGCGAGGAAACGCCCTTCTCCGTGAGAGATCGGCACGTTATAGATTTCGCCGACTTCCGTCTCCGCGAGCCAGGGAGATTTGTCCGAGGCGATTCTCGTCCGGACGATTCTCGACTGATGCCTGCCGATTTTATTGAAAGTGAGGGTGGGGCAGGTTTCGTCGACGTCCATGATTTTGCCGAAGGGGACGAGCCCGAGTTTGATCAGCGCCTGGAATCCGTTGCAGATGCCGAGCATCAGACCGTCTCTCCGTTCGAGAAGCTCGGTCACGCGGTCTCTGACGGCGGCGTTGCGGAAGAACGCGGTGATGAACTTGCCGCTTCCGTCCGGTTCGTCGCCTCCCGAGAAACCTCCGGGAATAAAGACGATCTGCGAGCGGGCGATCTCGTCCGCAAACGCCTTCACGCTCTCCGCGACGCTCTTTTGCGAGCGGTTATTGACGACGAAGATCTCGGGTTCCGCGCCCGCGTCGCGCACTGCCTTCGCGCTGTCGTATTCGCAGTTGGTGCCGGGAAATACGGGGATAAGAACGCGGGGTCTGGCGATCTTCACCGAGGGGGCGACTCTCGTTTCCGCACGGAAGGAGAAAGTCTCTTCGGGTTCGTCGTCGGCGGGAATATTGCAGCGGTAAACGCTCTCGAGTTTGTTTTCGTATACGGGGGAGAGTTCGCCGAGGGTGACGCTTTCTTCACCGAGGGTGATCTTTCCGTCGTCCGTCACTCTGCCGAGGAGGACGCCGTCCCCGACTTCTTCGCCCGGGGCGATCTCCGCGACGAAAGCGCCGTAGGAATAGCCGAAAACCGTATCGACGGACGTTCCGTCGGCATAGGCGAAGCCGAGTCCGTTGCCGAAGCAACTCTTCATCACGCCCTCTGCGATCCCGCCGTAAACGGGGGTGAAGCAGGAGACGATTTTTCCTTCCCGCGCGAGTTCGGAAACCCGACGGAAGAGAGAGACGAGAGATTTTTCTTCGGGCAGCCCGTCTTTTCCGTAAGAGGGGGTCAGAAGGCGGACGGCGTCGCCCGCTTTTTTAAATTCGGGGGAAACGATATCTTTGGTTTTCGCCGTCGTCACGGCGAAAGAAACGAGGGTGGGGGGAACGTCGAGTTTTTCAAACGATCCGCTCATCGAGTCCTTGCCGCCGATGGAGGCGACGCCGAGTCCGAGTTGAGCGCGGAGAGCGCCGAGCAGGGCGGAAAGAGGTTTGCCCCAGCGGGTCTCTTCTTTGCCGAGCCGCTCGAAATATTCCTGGAAAGTCAGATAGACGTCCTTGAATTCCGCGCCCGTCGCGATGAGTTTCGCCACCGATTCCACGACGGCGAGATACGCCCCGTGATAGGGGCTTTTTTCTGAGATAAACGGGTTATAGCCCCAGGACATCAACGAACAATCGTCCGTGTGTCCGCGCTCGACGGAGATTTTCTGCACCATTGCCTGAATGGGGGTGAGCTGATTTTTCCCGCCGAAGGGCATGAGGACCGTTCCCGCGCCGATGGTGGAGTCGAAGCGCTCGGAAAGACCGCGCCCCGAGCAGACGTTCAGATCGCCCGCAAGCGCGACGCTGTTTTCGGCGAATCCGCCGGAAACCTTTTTTGCGAAGTCGGCAGGTTTCGCCGCGTGCACGGAAACGTGTTTTTCCGCACCGTTGGAATTGAGGAATTCTCTCGAGATATCGACGACGGCTTTGCCGTTCCAGAACATGGTAAGTCTCGGTTCTGCTTTGACGACGGCAACTCTGCACGCCTGCAGATTTTCCTTTTCGGCGAGGGCGAGGAATTTCTCTTCGTCTTCTTTGGCGACGACGACTGCCATTCTTTCCTGCGATTCGCTGATGGCGAGTTCGGTTCCGTCGAGTCCTTCGTATTTTTTGGGAACGGCGTTGAGATCGATGGTCAGTCCGTCGGCAAGTTCGCCGATCGCCACCGAAACGCCTCCCGCGCCGAAGTCGTTACAGCGTTTGATCAGACGGCTCGCTTCCGCATTGCGGAAAAGCCTCTGGAGTTTTCTCTCTTCCGGCGCGTTGCCCTTCTGGACTTCTGCTCCGCACGTTTCGAGAGATTTCAGAGTGTGTTTTTTGGAAGAGCCCGTCGCGCCGCCGCAGCCGTCGCGTCCCGTCGGGCCGCCGAGAAGAATGACGACGTCCCCCGGGATCGGTCTCTCCCGACGCACGTTTCCGGCGGGAGCCGCCGCGATGACCGCGCCGATCTCCATTCTCTTTGCCGCGTAGCCTTCGTGATAGATCTCGCTCACGATGCCCGTTGCGAGGCCGATCTGGTTGCCGTAAGAGGAATATCCGTCGGCGGCGCCCGTCACGATTTTACGCTGCGGGAGTTTTCCGGAAAGGGTCTGACGGACGGGGGTCAGCGGATTTGCCGCACCCGTCACGCGCATGGCGCCGTAGACGTAAGAGCGGCCGGACAGGGGATCGCGGATGGCGCCTCCGATACAGGTCGCCGCGCCGCCGAACGGTTCGATCTCGGTGGGGTGGTTGTGCGTTTCGTTCTTGAACAGGAGGAGCCAGTCTTCCGGTTTTCCGTCCACGTCGACTTTGATCTTCACCGTGCAGGCGTTGATCTCCTCCGATTCGTCCAGTTTGTCGAGTTTGCCCTGTTTTTTCAGATATTTCGCCGCGATCGTCGCGAGGTCCATCAGACAGACGGGTTTGTTTTCTCTTCCGAGTTCTCTGCGGATCGCGAGATATTTTTCGTATTCTTCCGCAAGGAGAGGATCGTCGAATTCCGCTCTGTCGATGCGGGTGAGGAAAGTCGTATGACGGCAGTGATCGGACCAATAGGTGTCGATCATGCGGATCTCGGTGATCGTCGGATCGCGGTTTTCCTTCCGGAAATAATCGCGGCAGAATTCGGCGTCGTCTTCGTCCATCGCGAGAGAGTAATTTTTGACGAATTCCGCAAGTCCTTTTCGGTCGAGAGAGGTGAAACCTTCCACCGTTGCGACGGAAGTGGGAAGGTCGTAATCCGCCGCCAGCGTAAGGGGCTTTTCCAGTCTGGCTTCCCGCGCTTCCACGGGGTTGATGACGTATTTCTTGACGGCGGCAAGTTCTTCTTCGCTCACGTTGCCGTAAAGGAAGTACACCTTCGCCGTGCGGATCGTCGGACGTTCTCCCTGGGAGATGAGCTGGATACACTGCGCGGCGGAATCGGCGCGTTGATCGAATTGTCCGGGGAGGTATTCCGTCGCGAAGACGGTTGCCCCGTCGGATTCGATTTCTTCGGACGTCCGGTCGGTCTGCGGCTCGGAAAAAACCGTACGGACGGCGTAGTCGAAGAGGGATTTTTCAATTCCCTCCGCGTCGTAGCGGTTGAAAATCCGGACGGCGTTGACCGAGCGGATGCCGAGCAGAGTGTTGATATCCGAAAGCAGCGCGCGCGCTTCGCCCGCCGCTTCTTTTTTCTTTTCCGTATAGATGCGGTAAACCATGTTTCCGTTCTCCTTGTCTTCTTCCGCGGCGCTCTTGCCGAGGAAGTCAGTTGCCTTTTCTTCTGATCTCTGCGAGGGCGCGTTTGCCGATATCCCGGCGGTAATAGGCGTTCTCAAAGGCGATCTGCCCGACTTTACCGTACGCCTGTTTCAACGCTTCTTCCGTCGTCCCGGCAACGGCTACGGCGCCGAGCACTCTTCCTCCCGCCGTCAGCAACTGCCCGTCTTCGCCCGTCTTCACGCCGGCAAAACAGACGTCGCCGGCGATCGCCTCGGGGAGAGAGATCGGGTAGCCCGTGCGGTATTTTGCGGGATAGCCGTCCGAAGCCATCACCACGCAGGCGGCGGAAAGGTCGGAAAATTCCACCTTCCGTTCGCCGAGTTTTCCTTCCGTCACCGCCTGCATGACGGTGAGCAGATCGGTTTTGAGCAAGGGAAGCACGACCTGCGTTTCGGGATCGCCGAAGCGGCAGTTGTATTCGATGACTTTGGGTCCGTCCTTCGTCAGCATCAGACCGAAATACAGACAGCCGCGGAAAGTCCGCCCTTCGGCGTTCATCGCGGCGACGGTGGGAAGAAAAATCTTCTCCATGCACTCTTCGGCAATTTCCTCGGTATAAAAAGGGTTGGGCGCGACGGTGCCCATGCCGCCCGTGTTCGCCCCTTCGTCTCCGTCCCGCGCGCGTTTGTGATCCATGGAGGAGACCATCGGAACGACGGTCTTTCCGTCCGTAAAGGAAAGAACGGACACTTCGGGACCTTCGAGGTATTCCTCGATCACGACGTGCGCGCCGCTTTCGCCGAACACCTTGTCCGCCATCATGGAGCGGACGGCTTCTTCAGCCTGCTCGCGGGTGAAGGCTACGGTCACGCCTTTGCCGAGCGCGAGCCCGTCCGCCTTGACGACGACGGGGATATCGCACTCGCCGAGATAGGCGAGGGCTGCGGAAAGATCGTCGAAGGTCTCGTACGCCGCCGTCGGAATGCCGTATTTTTTCATGAGATTTTTGGAAAACACCTTGCTGCCTTCGAGGACGGCGGCTTTCTTATCGGGGCCGAAACAGGGCACGCCGATCTTCTGCAGTTCGTCCACCGCGCCGAGCACGAGGGGGTCGTCCGGGGTCACTACGGCGTAATCGATTTTTTTCTCCTTTGCGAAA
>CAMAJQ010000104.1 GCA_945835865.1 uncultured Clostridia bacterium | reverse complement strand
GAAAGCGCATCTTCTATCGCCTTCCAATTTGCCGCAAGGGCTTCTTTCTGCATCTCAACGTCTACCTCGAGTTTCTGCGTGATGACCTTTTTCCCCGAAGGACGGAAGATCCCGACGATGAAATTCCGGAACTTCTCCGCCCCCGTAAAGTCCCTCCACCGCAGAGACACTTCTCTCTTGCGGAGGTTTTCGAGAGCAAAGCCGCGCACGTCGCCCGCGATCTCGCGCGTGACGGAAACGTCCGGTTTCCCGATCCCCGTCAGGCGGTCGTCCGCAGCGAGTTTTTCGTAGCACCCGGAGAGGATCTTCGCCTTCTGCGCCGTCACTCCCTCGCCGAAACGGGGATTGTCGAAAAATCCGCCGATCACGGCGTCGAGATAGAGGTCGTTCAGTTTTTTCTCGACGATTTCCGTTTTGACCTCTTCCTTGAACACTTCGATAGATCTCTTGTTCATCCCCTTGAGGGAAATCAGATTGGCTTTGGGATGACATGCGTTGTACAGTTCCGTGAACTGCTCTTTTCCGATCCCGTGGAATTCGGAAACCGCACGGGAAAGAACGTCGAGACAGCGTTCCCCGACCTCTTCCTCGAGAGAGGCGAAAAAGCCCCTGTCGAACTCGAAACGCACTGCGTCGAGTTTATCCTTCACGACGCGCGACAGGCGTTCCTCCGTCTCTTTTTTCTTTTCGGCGTTCTTTTCCATCCGGCACAGCGCCTTTTCTTTCTCTTCTTTCAGCCACGCCGAAATCTCGCGAAGCCTGCCCGAGACGCCGCGGCGGAGTTTTCCCGCCTTCATTTCGTCCTTTTTCAGAAGAACGTATTCGGAAAGCGCGGCACGGACGGAATACAGACCGGAACGGACGAGAGATTTTTCCAGAGGGGAGCGGTCGCTCTCCAGGATTTTTTCACATTCCCCGACGATCTTTTCGGCGGAAATGCCTTCCGTCGCGACGCGGTTTTTGCGGTAATAGGGAAGAACGCGATCGGAGAGAACGGGAAAACCTTTCTCGTCCCTCTCGTATTCGTAGGGCATATATCCCTCGGCGGAAAGCAGTTCCGGGAAGGAGAACGAGAGGAGACTTTTATAGGAATCGACGAAAAAAACGTTCCTCTCGCCGAAACGGATGACGCAGGATTTTGCCTTCACGGTATTCTTTTCGACGAGTTCGTCGAACTCACCCATTCTCTCCTCTCGGGAAAGCGGTTTTCCTTCCGAAAGAGAAAAGGGGTTCTGCGCGACGGAATCGGCGTGCGAGACGATAAAGAAGGAATAGGCGGGATCGATCGCGCGGTTGATCTCGCAAATCTTATCGACGAGTTCGGCGTTATCCGTCGTCGAAGGGTTGTCCGGTCTCAGCACGAAGAGCAGAACGGTGTTGGCGGTATCCCCGCGGACCGCCTCGCAAAGTTTTTCAAAATGACTTCCCCCGTTGGCGGAATCGGTGTGCCCCGGGGTGTCGTTGATGACGAAGGAATCGACGGGAAGTTCGAGGCGGACGGGATAGCGGACGACGATCTCGCTGTCCGAGATATAATCGTCCGTTCCGGCGGCTTCGGCTTCTTCCCTCGTTTTGGGAAGCCCGTTTAAAAAGGCGATCGCGTCGCGGAAAAGAGTTTCCGCCTTCCCCTCTTCTTTCCGCCCGGAAAGAAAACGGAACAGAAGATCGGTCAGGTCGCTGTCCCGATCGCAGACCACTTCCCCCTCTTCCGATACGGTGACCCTCCCCGCCGCAAAAGCGCCGAAGGTCAAAGATTTTTTCTCCGATTTTTCAACGCGGTATGCGATCGCCGTACAGGAACGGCTGCTGACGGGCATGAGATTTTCCCCGATGAGACTGTTCACGAAAGCGGACTTGCCGCTGTTGGTCGATCCGATCACGAAAATGCGGAAACAGTCGTCCCGAAGCAATTCGCGGAAATATCCGTCTGCCGACAGGACAAGTTCTCCCGCCCTCTCCGCCGTGCGGAGAGCGGAGAGATCGTAATCTCCCCGAAGAATGGCTTTTTCCGCTTCCCGCAAAGCTGCGGAATAATCAACCGTCATAGTCCGACACCTCCGTCGTAAATTAGTTTACCGTCAGGCGGACGCGTCGCACGCCCCGACGGACTTGAGTTTTTTCTCTTCGCGTCTGATCGCGGCGACGACGGGAAGGGTCACCGCAGCGGTCAGCAGAAAGGTCGCCACGTCGGCAATTGCCTGCGCAAGCTGTATGCCGATGAGTCCGAACGCTCCTCCCAGAGCGAAGAGAATCGGAATGAAGAAAAGACCTTGTCTCGCGGCGCCGAGCACCGTCGCCGGAACGACCTTCCCGATGTTCTGCAATATCATTCCGGATACAATGATATAACCCGTAAGAAAAAAACAGGAACACTGCGCGACAAACGCGGGGGCAGCGTATTCAACGACCTTTTCGCTCTTGGTAAACAGAGATAAAACGACCGATCGGAGAGCGATTCCCCCTCCTCCCAACGCAAAGGCGAGTCCCGTGCCGACGGCGACGGAAAACCAATACCCCTCGAGGACGCGCCCGTACTTTTTCGCCCCGTAATTGAACCCGCATACAGGTTGAAATCCCTGTCCGAATCCCATGATCGCCGAAGAGAAAAATCCGGTGATTTTGGTGACGATCCCGAGTGCGGCGATGGCTTCGTCAACGTATTCGCTCAGGAACAGAGCGCAGGCGAAATTGAGACAGACGGTCGCGACGCTCGATATCCCCTGCCTTCCCAGAGAAGGCAGCCCTCCCCGCAGGATCTCTCCGAAATAAAAAGAACGGAAACGGAAGGCTTTCAGGCGCAGACGGATGTTCCCGCCCCGCCTGGTTCCGGCAAGCAAAAGAAGAAACGAGACCGCCTGGCTGATCGCCGTGGCAAGCCCCGCGCCCCCCGTTCCCATGCCGAGAACGAGAATGAAAACGGCGTCGAGCGCGATGTTGATCACCCCGCCCGTACAGATGCCGATCATCGCATAGACCGCGCTTCCCTGAAACCGGAGTTGGTTGTTCAGCACGAGAGAAGCGGTCATATACGGAGCGCCGATCAGAATAAAAGTCAGATAAGATCTCGCATAGGGCTTGATGGTGGGCGTCGACCCGAGCGCATAACACAGGGGGTCGAGAAAAATCATGCCGAGCACCATGATCAGACAGCCGAAAGCAAGCGCGGAAAAGAAACCGACGGAAGCCATGGTTTCGGCTTCCGCCCGATTGCGGTCGCCGAGCTTCCGCGATATGTAATTTCCCGATCCGTGTCCGAAGAAATATCCGAACGCCTGAATGATCGCCATAAACGAAAACACTACGCTGATCGCTCCCGAAGCCTGCGGATCAATGGTTCCGACGAACATGGCGTCCGCCATATTGTAAAAGGAGGAGATGAGCATCGTGAGCATGGTGGGGAGAGCAAGGGCAACGATGAGCGGTTTCACGGGGGCTCCCGTCAGTCTTTCGAATTTTTTCTGCTCGGTCATCCGTCTTTCTCCTTATAAAAGAAGGGCAAAGGCGTCCACGGCGACGCCCGCCGCCACGCCGAGAACGTACAGAGCAAGGAGTATGAGGAGATTCCTGCCGAGTTTCTTTTGCTCGCGGAAGAGTACCGCCATCCCCACGCCGGCGTTGACCGAAAGCCCCGCGAACAGGCTGCCGAAAGAAATCGCCCCTTTGATATACGCCGCCGTCAGAACGGCGGACGAAGCGCAGTTGGGAATCAGCCCGACGAGAGCGGAAAGAAAAGGAGTGAAATAGCGGGATTTCGCGAGGAAATCCTCAAGCGCGCTTTCTCCTACGACCCCACCTTCCCCGAAGAAGATCCCGAAGACCCACATGACGACGAAGACGTAGAAAAACGTCTGTATCGCGTGGAAGAGGGGAACGAGAATATATTTCCCGATCCAGGAATACTTTCCCTCCCCTTCCGCCACGGAATGATCGTGACAGTGAGCGCACACGTCGTTGTGCTCGTAGGAAGGAGTCTCCTCTTCCGCCGGCTTATTCTGACGGAAAAGGGCGTTCAGGAGATATCCGACCGCGACGGCGAATACGAACTTCCCCGCGAGGAGTGGGATCAGCGCCATGCGACGGTCGCTCGCGATGAGAATGGAAAACGCCTCGTCGGAAGTGGAGAGAAAGACGGCGAAGAGAGTTCCGACGCCGATCAACCCCTTCTGAAAGAGTTTTGCCGCCATCACGCTGACGCCGCACTGCGGAAAACTCCCCGCGAGCGCACCGAAAAGAGGGGCGGTTTTCCCTGATAAAAACTTCCCGTTTTCTACGAAACCCGTCTTCCGTTCGACGAGTTCGATGACGACGTAGGTCGCAAAAAGGAAGGGTAACATTTTGAGAGCGTCCATCAACGCGTCAAGAAAAATTTCAAGCACCTGTATACTCCGGAAACGGGCGTCCGCCCGTCCTGTTATTCCTTCTGAAAAAAATCTTTTCCGTCCGCCGGGCAAGGGAGGACAGTTGAAACAATTTCCCGTTTAATATTATAAACGGAAAACAAAAAAACCGCAATGATTCTCGCGGTCCTTTCCGTAATTTTTTCCGAAAAATCAATCTCCGCTCCCATTCTTTCCCTTTCCGCCCGAAAAAAGCGACAGGACGGACGCCGACAGCGGTTTCCTCAGCCCCGTCAATCCCGCTTCGGAAAGGCT
>CAMAJQ010000103.1 GCA_945835865.1 uncultured Clostridia bacterium | reverse complement strand
TTCCGCCCGCGGAAGCAACGGAGATATAAGGAAACGCCTTTGCGGGGGAAAGCACTTTTTTCCCGATCAACAAGGCGAGCGCTTCGCGGTCGTCCCGCTCGACGCATGCCCGGAAAAGTTCTTCCTTCCTCGTCGGGATCCCCGTGAGAACGGGCAGGATCATAAGTAATTTATCCCGATCGAGGTCGATTAACGATAAATTCTGCGTTCCCGGACTGACCGCAAGCCCGCGGGCGTTGATCTCGCGGAAGAGCCCGTACGGGCTTTCGTTGAACAGGACGTTGGGCGAGACGGAATCCCCTTTGCTTTTGACTGCGGCGGCAAAGATCTCCCGATCGGCAAACGCGTCGTCCGAAAGCAGATTGACGGCTTTCCGGTCGGCGCGCACGGCGGCAAGAGCGATCTCCCGGTCGGCGCGGACTTCTTCCGAAAAATAAGCGAGAGATAAAGGATTCCTCGCGACGGCGGCTTTCGCCACCTCTCTGTCCCTCAAAAACCGCGGAGGAAGAAGGGTCAGACCTTCGTTCCCGAGCGCCGCGACTTTCATGACGACCGCACGGCTTTCGGAAGCGGGCGGCAGGACGAACGAGTAGTTTCCATAAAAGCGGGCGACGGCGGAAAGGGCGATTTCCTCGTCTCCCCTCAGCCGTTCGGAAGCGAAACGGAAACAGTTTCCTCCCGCGCCGACCGCCGCCAGCACGATCTCTTTATCGTCTTTCAGTTCGTCGCACGCATATTCGAGGAGATTGGGATTCTTCGCCACCACGGCGAGAGTGATCTCCCTGTCTTCGTGCAGCCGTTCCCTTTCGGGATACTCCCTGACGTATCTGCCGATCTGCGAGACGACCATACTCCTCCCCTCCTTCACGCGTTTTTCCGTATTCTATTATTATAGCAAATCCTTCGCGAACTTTCCACTGTTTCGGAGTATATTTTCCCGATTTTTTTCTTTCCACCCGCAAAAAAAAGAAAATATTTATCCTTTTATAAAAAATTTATGAAAAAGGCGTGTAAAACGGTTGACAATCACGCCGTAAGGCTTTATAATTATCGCCGTTAGTTTACTTTTATTAAACTTTGAGTTTAAATTGCCTAAATCCTTTAAACTTTTTGTTTAGATCCTCTAAGTTTCGTAAACCGCTCGTTTAGAAAAACCGAAAATCATCGGAAAAATCAGGGAAAATCCGTGCGAAAATATTTCTTCGCGAAGGGGTAAAAAAAGCAATTATGGAAATAGGAAGCAAAATCAAGGCGCTCCGCCTTCAGTACGATCTCACGCAGGAAGAACTCGCCAACCGGTGCGAACTGACGAAAGGCTACATCAGCCAGCTGGAAAACGACCTCACGAGCCCGTCCATCGCGACGCTCGTGGATATTCTGTCCGCCCTCGGAACGACGTTGAAAGATTTCTTTGCCGAAGAACAGGAAGAAAAGATCGTGTTCGGCGAGGACGATTTCAACGAAAAAGACGCGGGCGCCTACAAACTGAACTGGCTCGTGACCAACGCGCAGAAAAACATGATGGAACCCATTCTCGTGGAACTCGCCCCGCGGCGCACCACCGAGAAGGACGTACCCCACGACGGCGAGGAATTCGGCTACGTTCTGACCGGTTCGGTCACGATCTGGCTCGGCAATAAGAAATACCGCTGTAATAAAGGCGAAAGTTTTTATTACGTCGCTTCGAAGACGCATTACATCGAAAACCCGCGGGACACGACGGCGAAATTCCTGTGGGTATCCTGTCCGCCGAACTTCTGAGCACCCCTCCCCGCGTGAACGCAAACGGTTGCACGCACGCGCATAAACCACGAGGCCGGGGGAACGACATGAAAAAGAAACCGCTTCCGAGGAACACGAGGATCGGAAGAGTTCTGATAGACGCCGTCGGACGCGCCCGACGGGGAAACGCCTTCCGCGCGGACAACCATTCAGCCGGAAAGCCCTCGGGCAGAACCGCAAGGAGAAACATTATGGACAAAGAAGAAAAGATCATCGAACTGATCGACGTCGAGAAACAATTCGACGGCACGGTTGCCGTCGAGAAGATGAACCTTTACGTTCGGAAAGGCGAATTCGTCACCCTGCTGGGCCCCTCGGGCTGCGGCAAATCGACGACGCTCCGCATGATCGCGGGCTTCGAACTGCCCACTTCGGGCAAAATCCTTCTCAACGGGAAGGATATCACGAACGTTCCCCCCTACGAAAGGCCGATCAACACCGTTTTCCAGCGGTACGCGCTCTTTCCCCATCTGAACGTATACGACAACATCGCTTACGGGCTGAAACTCAAACGTTTCCGCAACACCTACGAGACGGCGGACGGCAAAAAAGTCGTCAAAAAAGAAAAACTCAGCAAGGCGGAGATCGATCAGAAGGTTTCCCGCGTTCTCAAACTCGTCGATCTCGAAGAGTTTGAAAAGAGAGACGTCACCACGCTTTCCGGCGGGCAGCAGCAGCGTATCGCCATCGCCCGCGCCATCGTCAACGAACCCGAGATCCTCCTTCTGGACGAGCCCCTCGGCGCGCTCGACCTGAAGATGAGACAGGACATGCAGCTCGAACTCAAACAGATGCACGATAAACTCGGCATCACCTTCATCTACGTCACGCACGACCAGGAAGAAGCGCTTACGATGAGCGACACCATCGTCGTGATGAAAGACGGGCAGATCCAGCAGATCGGCACCCCGAAGGATATCTACAACGAACCGAAAAACGCCTTCGTGGCGGACTTTATCGGCGAGAGCAACATCTTCTCGGGAACGATCGTCGGCAACAGAAAAGTCCGCTTTATCAACAAGATCTTCGACTGCGTGGACGACTTCCCCCTCAACGAGAAGGTGGACGTGGTCGTCCGTCCCGAGGACGTTTACCTCGTGGACGAAGGCAAGGGGCAGATCACGGGAGAAATCGTCTCCTCCATTTTCAAGGGCGTTCACTACGAGATGACCCTGCTCGTCGGCAAGACGGAGATCGTCATTCAGGACACGCAGGAAAGAAAAGTCGGAGAAAGATGCTCGGTCATCATCAAGCCGGACGACATTCACATCATGGCGAAGGAGTTCACCGTCAACCGCTACGACGGGTACATCACGAAAAAGAACACCGTCTGCTTTGCCGACGGGGAATTCGAGTGTGACGTCACGCAGTTATACGAAGGCTCGCATCTGGACGAAGAGGGATATCTCGTCACAGCCGAAGGGGAGAAAATCGACCTCACCGACGTGGACGTGAAAGTGGAAGTCGGTCTGAAAGACGTCGAGATCATCGATAACGACGAGGACGGCGACGCCTGCGGCACCATCATCTCCATCGTCTACAAAGGCGACCACTATCAGGTCATCATCCGCACGGACGACGAGGAAGAAGATTTCGTCGTCGACACCGAATACACCTGGAATGAAAACGACAGGGTCTCCGTCCGTATTCCCAAAGACAAGATCTTCCTTTCTCTGAAACAGGAGGCGAAGAAATAAATGAAGGCACTGTCTTTTTCGAGAAAGCACCTCGGCATTCCCTACGCGCTGTTCATCGCGCTGTTCGTCGTTCTGCCTCTTCTCCTCATCATTCTGTTCGCGTTTACCGTCGAAGACGCGGAGATCGCCACCAACAATATTTCGGCGTTCTCGTTTTCCTTTGAAAACTTCATTGATTTCTTCGGGAAATCGGCGAATATCCGCGCCATTTATATCTCCTTCGGGCTCGCCGTCATCACGACGGTCATCTGTCTGCTCATCGCCTATCCCGTCGCATACATTCTCGCCCGCTCGAAGAGCAAAAGCAGAAACGTCTTTCTGATGCTCTTCATCCTTCCCATGTGGATCAACTTCGTTCTCCGCACGGCGGCGATGAAAGAACTTCTCTTCGCGATCGGTTTCTACCGTTCCAACCGGCTGAGTCTGGTAAACACCGTGATCGGCATGGTATACGATTACCTTCCCTTTACCATTCTTCCCCTGTACACCGTTCTGATCAAACTTGACAAAAACGTGCTGGAAGCCTCCGCCGACCTCGGCGCGACGGGCCCTCAGACCTTCTGGAAAGTCGTCGTTCCCCTGTCGGGTCCGGGCATCGTCAGCGCGGTCACGATGGTCCTTCTTCCCACCACCACGAGTTACGTCATTTCCGATACCCTCGGCAACGGAAACGTCACCATCATCGGCAAACTCATCGAAGACCAGTTCACCACGATGTTCGACTGGCACGCCGGCTCGGCGATCGCCATGATCCTTCTCGTCCTGATCTTCCTGACCATGCTGATCACGGGCAAATTCTCCAGCGGAGAAGAAGTCAACACGAGAGGAGGCGGATTATGGTAAAAAAGATATTGAAAAGGGCGTATCTTCTGATCGTCGTCGCGATCTTATACGCGCCGATCATTCTGCTCACGGTTTATTCCTTCAACCTTTCCCCCTCGATCGGCGTCTGGTCGGAAGAATGGGGCTTTGAACTCTATTATCAACTCTTCACGGACGAATCGCTCATTCAGACGGTGGTAAACACGATCGTGCTCGCCCTGCTCGCCGCCGTTCTGTCCACCCTTCTCGGGACGATCGGAGCCATCGGCACCTTCTATTCCCGTAAGAGAACGCAGAAAGCGCTCAACGGTCTGACGCAGATCCCCGTCATCAACGCGGAGATCGTCACCGCC
>CAMAJQ010000102.1 GCA_945835865.1 uncultured Clostridia bacterium | reverse complement strand
AGGACGCAGAAGTACGATTTCAATACGGAGATCAAAGGCGATACCTCTCTTTACGCCGAATACACCGTTCAGTCCTATCAGGTGACCTTCAACCACGGAGAAGGGATCGAAGCCGACGAGGTGACCGTGAATTACGGCGAAAAGGTTTCGGCTGCCGAAGGCAAGAAAGAAGGATATACCGTCGCATGGTATGCGGACGCAGAGTTCACGACACCCTTCGATTTCAACGTTGCGATCTCCGGCCCGACTACCGTCTATGCAAAATATACGGCAAACACCTATAAAGTGACCTTCGTTCACGGAGAAGGAGTTGAAGACGAAGAAGTCTCCGTGAAATACGGCGAAAAGGTTTCGGCTGCCGAAGGCAAGAAAGAAGGATATACCGTCGCGTGGTATGCGGACGCGGAATGCACGACCCCGTTCAATTTCGACACCGTGATCACCGCGGATACGAACGTTTACGCCGTTTACACGGAAATTCCGCAGGAAAGCACTTCCGAGGGTGAATCCGAAAGCGAGCCCGAAAGCACGAGCGGGAGCGAAAGCGAGCCCGAAAGCGAAAAGGGAAGCGCAACGGAAAGCGAAAGCGTTTCGACCGAAGGTTGCATGGCTTCCGTCAACGCGGTGAACGTTCTTCTTCCCCTGGCTCTTCTCTCTCTTGCAGGAGGTTGTTTCGTAGCGCTTCGCAGAAGAAAAGACGCTGAATAATCCGAAATAACAGTCTGACCGGACGGTCGGACGAAAGGAGGGCTTTCTCCCTTCCCCGGATTTCCCGGGGAAGGGGAGAGGGACCTTCAAAGAGCAAACGGCGATCCCTCGGTACAGAGATATCGGGAAACGTCGAAGACGATTTTTTTATACGGGACGAGAGTATGATGAATCAAGCGAAATGGATCTGGATCGAAAACGGGAAACCCGACGTGCACGCCGAGTTCGTTTGCCGTTTTATTTCCCTCGCCCTCTCGCCCGAATTGTTTCTTTCCTGCGACGGAAATTACGCCGTATATCTCAACGGGAAATTCGTCGGAGCAGGGCAGGTGTCCGATTACGAAACTTATAAACTCGTCGACCGCTACGATCTGAAACCCTTCGTCCGGGAGGGGGAAAATCAATTGAAGATATGCGTATGGCATATCGGCGTCGATTCCGTCAATTACCGTGCGGAAAAGGCGGGGGTGATCTTCGAGGTAAAGGAAGAGGGCGAAACGACGGCGTATTCTTCGCGTAAGACTCTTTCCCGCATTGCGGCGGGATACCGCGAGGAATACTGCAGAATGATCGCGCAGGTCGGCATCACTTCTCTTTTCGACTTTACACAAAAAGAAGAACGCTTTACCGAAAGCGCGGAAACGGATAAAAAAACGGTATTTACGGACGACAACGTGCAAAATCTCAGATTTCTGCCTTTCGTAAACGGCAAGACAGTGATCCGGGAGGATAAGCGCGTACTCGTCGATCTGGGAGAAGAATATTTCGGTTTCGTCGGTTTTTCGGTCGAAAGCCGTCAGGGCGGCATTCCTTTTACCGTCAGTTTCGGGGAGCATATCCTGCCGGAAGGCAAACTGCTCCGGGATATCGCCACTTGCCATTTCGGATTGGATTTCGTCGCAAAAGAAGGAGATAATTCTTTTTGCGATTATCTGAGACCGGTCGGTTGCCGGTATCTTGAAATCGTATCCGAAAAAGAAATCACGGTCGGACGGTTGGGGATCGTGCCCTTCGAATATCCCTTTGAGGAAAAGCCGTTCGTTCCCGGAAATAACTTGGATCAAAAGATTTACGAGGTATGCATCAGGACGCTCAGGCGTTGCGCCTCGAAACATTATATAGATTGTCCCTGGCGGGAACAGGGAATGTACGTTTTAGACAGTCGGAATCAGATGCTTTGCGGATACGACGCTTTCGGGGAATTTGCCCTGGCAAGATTCAATCTTGTATTCCTGTCCAAAGGGATTCTGGACTGCGGTTTGCTTTCTTCCTGTCCTCCCGCACGGCAGGAAAATTCAATCATTCCCTTTTTCAGCCTGATCTATTTCCTTCAGACTTACGAATACGTCGAACGTTCGGGAGACGACAGCGTTCTCGATGAAGTGATGCCCGCGCTCACAGCCGTCTTGGAGGCTTTTCTCGCAAAAAGAAAAGATACCGGACCTATCGCGCGGTTTCCCGAACCGAAGTTCTGGAATTTTTACGAGTGGACGGAGGGCAGCAACGGCATTTCGGACGGGAGCGAAGAGAAAGGAGAAACCTTCGATCTCATCCTGAACGCAACCTTCCTTCTCGCCGCGGAAAAATATCGGCTTCTTCTCAAAAGAAGAGGGGAAGAATTGTCTTTTCCGTTCGACGATTTCAGCGCGTCGATGAGAAAAACGTTTTACGACGAGAGCGAGGGTTTATTCCGGTTAAGCGACCGTTCGCATTCGTACAGCCGTCTCGGATGTTCGATGGCGCTGCTCGCCGGGGTCGTAAAAGGAGAGGAGGCAAAAAGAGTCGCCTCCCGTATGCTTGAAAAAGAGGGAATCGTCGATTGTTCGCTTTCGTGCGCAGCGTTTTTTTACGACGCGCTGCTTGCCGCAGATCCCGGGTACCGTTCTTTCGTACTTGAAGATATCCGTCGGAAATACGGCTATATGCTCGATTGCGGAGCGACGACTTTCTGGGAAACCCTCCGCGGGAGCGCGGAGAACGGCGGAGTCGGAAGCCTGTGCCACGGGTGGTCGGCGATACCCGTTTACTATTATCATAAATTTTTTTCTTAGACAAGGTTACGGACGGATATGGTCGATCTGAAGAAAATCATAGACGGAATGACGGTGGAAGAATTGTGCGGGCAGGTTCTCGCTTACGACGTTCAACCGCGCGACGAGGAAGAGGAAACCCTCTCCGTCATTCGTAAAATCAAGCCGGGCACCCTGTTCATTGCCGGGGTTGAACGGGATAGCGTAGAACAGTTGCAGCCCTTTTTCCGGCAGTTTGCGAAATATCGGGACGCCGCGACGGAAGCGTCGGGAATTCCCTGTATGGTTTCGACGGATATCGAGAACGGACCGGGATCTTTTTGTAAACCCCTTCCCGAACTGCCTAACCCCATGGCGTGGGGTGCGTGCAACGACGAAAAACTCATCGAGCGCGCCGGCGAACTGACAGGCAGGATCTGCCGCAGGATCGGCGTTCATTATACCCTCGGTCCCGTCGTCGATCTCAGCCTTAATTTCAGGAACCCTCTCGTCTCCGTTCGCGGCGTATCCGATTCTCCCGAAAGAGTGATCCGTATCGCGGGGGCCTATCTGAAAGGGGCGCAGAAAAACGGAAACCTCGCGGGATGTCTCAAACACTTCCCGGGGGACGGCGTGGACGAGAGAAATCAACATTTCCTCACGAGCGTCAATTCTCTTTCCAAAGAGGAATGGATGGCTTCTTACGGAAAGATCTATCGTGAACTTTTCAAACGCGGCGCGAATTCCGTCATGGTCGGGCACATTTCCTGCCCCGCCTTTCAGGAAGGGGAAACGGACGAATACGGCGCGTTGCCCGGAACGCTCAGTAAAGCGTTGATAACCGACTTATTGAAAGGGGAACTCGGTTTCGGCGGGTGCGTGATTTCAGATGCGATGAGCATGATCGGCGCATGCGCGAGAGTCCCCGAGGACAAACTTGCCGTCTCTTTTTTCCGGGCGGGAGGAGATCTCATGCTTTTCCCCCGCCCCGAAGAACACGGCTATCTCGTGCGGGCGGTCGAATCGGGCGAACTTTCCGTCGATCGGATGAAGGACGCGGCATACCGCTGTCTGAAACTCAAAGAGCAAGTCCGTCTTTTCGACGAAAACTTCCGCATAGACGGAGACGGCGCGGAAGAGGATATAGCCGAACTGGAAGAGTTATGCGAAAAGATCGCCGCCGGGGCGGTCAAGATCGTGCGGAACAACGAAAACGTTCTTCCGGTCAGAAAGAAAAAGGGAAAAGTCTTGCTTCTCAAATTCAGCGGGAGTTATTTCAATACCCAACCGGCGGAATCCCCTTTCCGTTATATCGAACGCGAGTTCGAGGCGCAGGGCTGGCAGGTCGATTCTTTCTTTTTTGCAAAACACGAACGACTGAAACAGGTGATGAACGAATACGACCTCGTCGTGATCGCCTCGCACGCCAATTATCACGGGTCCACTTTACGGGTCGGTTGGGATAATATCATGGCATTGTGGAGAGGATATATTCTGCAGCACGATAAAGTCGTCTTCGTCGGGCTGGACGATCCCTATAAATTATTCGATTTTCCCTACGCGAAAACTTACGTCAACACCTTCGGCGAATCTCCTTCCCTTCAGAGAGCGCTCGTCAGGGTGATTTTAGGAAAAATACAGCCGAAGGCGCAGAATCCGATCTCTTTCGGAGGATATTTTGAACGAGAAGGCGATTGAAAAGGTATGATCAGCGAAATCAAACGGGCAAAAGAACATTATACGGGCAAGGTTTACGCAAAATCTTTCGATTGCATCGGCGGAAAGGACGTGATGCCGATCGGCGTGTGGAGCGGACCCGACGAGGGCATGGAGACCGACCGTTTCTATCGGGAAATGCAGGAACTCGGGATCAATCTTCTCATTTCTCCGCCGACCTTTCTCGAACACAGATCCTCTCTCGAAAAACACCTTGCTCTGGCGGATC
>CAMAJQ010000101.1 GCA_945835865.1 uncultured Clostridia bacterium | reverse complement strand
AATCAGATTTTTTCCTATCTGCGGGAAATGATGGGGGCTCAGACGGCGTGCGATTATTTTTATCGCCTCTGCATCATGAACAACTACATACAGAAGACGGCGATCAGCCGTAACCTCGGATGGGAATACAAGGACGGGGACAACGTCCTCGAAATCACGGTCAATCTCTCCAAACCGGAAAAAGACAATAAGGATATCGCAAAACTTCTGACGCAGAAACAGGACGGAGACCGTTATCCCCAATGTTCGCTCTGCGCCGAAAACGAGGGATTTCTCGGAAATTACGGGTTTCCTCCGCGCGCCAATCTCAGGACGGTTTCGGTCACGGTGCAGGGGGAAGAATGGAAGATGCAGTATTCTCCGTATGCCTATTATTCCGAGCATTGCATCGTCTTCAATACCAGGCACGTTCCCATGAACATGAATCGGAAAACGATTCTGAAACTGCTTGATTTCATCGACGTCTTCCCGAATTACTTCGTCGGGAGCAATTCCGATCTGCCGATCGTGGGAGGTTCCATTCTCAATCACGAGCATTTTCAGGGGGGCAGGCACGAGATGCCCATGCACAGGGCTCTTCCTCTCTACACGCTTTCCTGCGAGAAGTTTCCCGACGTGGAGATATCCGTGCTCAACTGGTACAATTCCGCTATCCGTCTCTGCGGATACAACCGGAATACGCTTTCCGAAGTGGCGGGGGATATCGTGGACGCATGGAAAAAGTATTCGGACGAAAGCGTTGGGGTGATCAACAGCGAGGAGGAGAGACATAACAGCTGCACTTCGATCGCCCGGTATCTTCCGGACGGCAAATATTGCGTCGAGATCATTCTCAGGAACAACGTGACGAGCGAAAAATATCCCGGAGGCGTCTTCCACGCCCACCCGGAGCATCACAATATCAAGAAGGAAGGAATCGGTCTGATCGAGGCGATGGGTCTTTTCATTCTCCCGGGACGGCTCAAAAAAGAACTCGGACAAATTGCGGGGATCCTTGCAAAGGAGATTCCTTTCGACGCCGCGAAATGCGTCGAAGGCGATCCCATGTTCGTGCATAAAGACATGATCGCTTCGCTTGCACGCGAATTGAAATCCGTTCCGGACCGCCAGAAGGCGGAAGAAGCGGTGAGGGAATACGTCAACCGCACCTGCGTTGCGATTCTCGGCGACACTGCAGTCTTCAAGAAGACGGAAGCGGGGCTCCTCGCTTTTCGCAGATTCCTGAACACCCTTCAGATCAAATGAACCGGCGCTGAAATATTATAATCATTTTTCGGGCAAAAAGGCACTTTTTTCTGTGCCTTTTTTGTTGCAAAAAAATCCGGAATGGTATATAATGTATATGAAAATTATAATGGAGGAGTTTTATGAATAAACTCGAATTGCTCAGAACCCGCAGAGCGGAACTTCTCGGAAAGAGCAAGGATATCCGTGAGAAAATCTCGGAAATCATTGATGAAAACAGTTTCGTGGAGTTGGACGCTTACAGTTTTTCCCACAGTGATTTTTACGGGGAAGACGCGCAGGGGGAAGGAGTCGTGACCGGTCTTGCCTCCGTCGACGATACGACGGTTTGCGTGATCGCGCAGAACGCTGCGGTTTTAAGCGGCGGCGTGACCAAGGCAAACTGCAATAAAATAAGCAAATGTCTCACGAAGGCGCTCGAAACGGGGAGCCCCGTTCTCTGGCTCTTCGATTCGGTCGGCGTTTCCGTGGGAGAAGGCGTCAACGTCATGGAAGGAATGGCGGAGGTGCTCTCTCTCGCCGAAACCCTGAAGGGAGAAGTCCCGCAGTTTTCCGTCGCGGTCGGCAGACTTTACGGAACGTTTTCTCTCCTTGCGGCGGGCGCGGATTTCAATTTCATGCTGCCCACGTCCCTCGTTTCCTACGCAAGCCCCGTCGTGATCGGGGCAAAATCGGGGAAAAAACTTTCCGAAGAAGAAATAGCGGGAATCAAGGCGTCCGGATATAACGGTCTGAATACCATTTCCGTGCAGTCGCTTGCAGAAGTCCGCGAAAAGATGACCGCGATCCTTTCTTTGCTTCCCGCTTATTCGGGGAATTACGTCGATCCGACGGACGACCTCAACCGTACGAGCGAAAGTCTGAACGAAAAGGCCTGTCCGGACTGTCTCGTCGGCGCAGTCTGCGACGAGGGCAGTTTCGTCGAGATGAACGCGGACTTTTGTTCCGAGGTCAGAACGGGGATCTGCCGTATCGGCGGCGTGTCTTCCGCCGTTCTCCTTTTCGGAAAGGGGACGGATGCGGTCTCTCTCACTTTTGAAAACGTGTTGAAGATCAAACACTTCGTCAACTTTGCTTACGAATACGAGCTTCCTCTGGTTACTTTCGTCAATACTCTCGGGCTGAAGACCGACCTTCAGACTTCTTCCACCGTCGTACTCAGGGAGATATGCAATCTCATCTCCGCTTTGAAGAGCGTTCGCAGACTTTCCGTCGTGTACGGGAAAGCGGTCGGACTCGGATACACCCTTTTCGCATCCAAGAGTCTCGGCGTCGATTATTCTTACGCGTTCGCGACGGGATCCGTCGCTCTGTTCGACGGAAAGGAGAGCGCGGTCTGTTTCGGCGAGATCAGGGAAGATAAACTGGAAGAGTTTTCCGAGCGCTACGCGGAGGAAAACGCAGATCCGATCAACGCGGCAAAGGACGGATATATCGACAATATCATCGAACCTGCGTTCGTCCGTCCCTACGTCGTTTCCGCACTTCAGACTTTGGTGAAATGATATGGCAACGGCAAATTTACTGATGGGTTTGACGGCATGGGGAGTGTTCACTCTCGTGCTCGGTCTTTGCGTCGTTTTTTTCGGCGTGTCGATCATTATCTTTTTCGTATCCCTTTCGGGAAAAATCGTCGGAGCGATGGAGAAAAAGAAAAGATCCGCCGACCCCGAAGACGATGAGGTCACGATGACGATGCCTTCCGCCGGAGAGGTCGGAAGGGCGTCGGAAGATGAGATCCCCGACGAAATCAAAGTCGCTATCGTTGCCGCGATCGCCGCGTATTACGACGGAGAAAAGGCAAAGCCTGAATTCGTCGTCAGAAAGATTAAAAAAATATAAGGAGAAGAATCATGCGTAATTTCATCATCACAATAGAAGGAAAAAGCTATCAGGTCGGAGTAGAGGAAGTCGGCGCTTCGGGGAACGTGACGCCCGTCGTGACGGATATCAGACCGCAGAACGCCAAAGAAACGGCACCCAAGACGAACGCTGCGCCCGCCAAGGGAACGAAGGTCAACGCGCCCATGCCCGGCATGATCAAAGCGCTTTCCGTCGCGGAGGGATCCGCCGTCAAAAAGGGAGACGTCATTCTCGTCCTCGAAGCCATGAAGATGGATAACGACATAACCGCTCCCTGCGACGGAACGATCTCCTATAAGGTCAACAAAGGCGCGAACGTTGAAACCGGAGCGCTGATGGCCGTTATCGGTTAAAAGGGGAAAAACATGAATTTCGGATTACATATGCTGTGCGAGCCCACTCTTTGGGAAGAGATCGTGTCCTCTCTTTCCAATCTGTGGAAGAGCACGGGACTGTACGAACTGACGACGAATTTTACTGCCGGAGGCTGGCAGAATCTCGTCATGCTCGTCATTGCCTGCGTGCTCGTTTATCTCGCCGTCGTCAAGAAGTTCGAGCCGCTCCTGCTTCTCCCGATCGCGTTCGGTATGTTTATCGTCAATATTCCCGGCGTCTATCACGTGTTGTTCGGAACGAAGGGATATATCGTGAACGAATATTATACCGATCTGGAAACGGGCGCCGTTACCGTCGGTTCGGAAATCGCCAGAGGCACGCTATCCGAACTCTGTGCGAGATTCGGGGCTTCCGAGATCTCTCTGGACGCCTTGAAAACCGTCCTTACGGGGACCGCGCATACGAGCGGGAATTACTCCATTGCCTACGCTCTCTCCACGGAGACGGAGCAGGTGATCAGGGATTTCGGACTTTTCTATTATATTTATAAGGGAGTCGACTGGGTCATTTTTCCGCCGATCATTTTCCTCGGCATCGGAGTCATGACCGATTTCGGTCCGCTGATCGCAAACCCCAAGAGCATGCTTATGGGCGCGGCGGCGCAACTCGGTATTTACATCGCTTTTATCGGAGCGATTACCCTTTGCGGTTTCGACGCAAAAGTCGCGGCGTCTATCGGCATTATCGGCGGTGCGGACGGTCCTACGGCAATATGGCTGACTAAAACTCTGGCACCCGAATACCTCGGTTCCATCGCCATAGCGGCTTATTCGTACATGGCGTTGATTCCGTTGATTCAGCCGCCGATTATCAGACTTTTAACGACTAAAAAAGAACGGCTTGTCAGAATGGATAATCCTAAACAGGTATCGAAGGCGACGAAAATCATTTTCCCGATCGTCGTTACCATCTTCGTCGTGTTGCTTTTGCCCTCGGTTGCGGGGTTGCTCGGCTGTCTGATGTTCGGTAACCTGCTCAAAGAATGCGGAGTGACCGACAGACTGAGCGATACGGCGCAAAATGCTTTGATGAATATCGTTACGTTGTTCCTGGGCATTTCCGTCGGCGCAACGGCTACGGCGGCAAACTTCCTGAAATTGGAAACGTTGATGATCGTTGCTCTGGGTTTGGTGGCGTTCTGTTGTTCGACGGCAGGCGGCGT
>CAMAJQ010000100.1 GCA_945835865.1 uncultured Clostridia bacterium | reverse complement strand
TTTTTTGCCCGTGAGTTCCTCGATCTTCGCCTTTGCGCCCGTAAAGAGATCGGTTTCGTAAACGGTATCGTAGCCGTTGGAAATACAGAGAACGCGCTCCAATCCCATCCCCGTATCCACGTTTCTCTGTTTCAGTTTGCTGTAATTCCCGTTTTCGTCTTTATAGAATTCCATAAAGACGTTGTTCCAGATCTCGAGATACTTGCCGCAATCGCAGGAGGGATCGCACCCGTCGTGGCAGGGTGCGAAACCGCGGTCGATAAACATTTCGGTATCCGGTCCGCAGGGTCCCGTCGTACCGGCGATCCACCAGTTGTTCTTCTTGGGAAGATAAAAGATTTTATCCTTCGGAATACCGCACTGTTCCCAGAGTTTTGCGCTCGTCTCGTCGCGCGGGGCGTCGTCGTCGCCCGCAAACACGGTGACGGCAAGATCGGAAACGGGAATATCGAGATAGTCTTTCCCCGTCAGGAATTCATAACTCCAAGCGATCGCGCTCTCCTTGAAATAATCGCCTAAAGACCAGTTTCCGAGCATCTCGAAGAAGGTCAGATGGGAAGGATCACCCACCTCCTCGATATCCCCCGTACGGACGCATTTCTGTACGTCGGTCAGACGAACGCCCGCAGGATGCTTTTCGCCGAGAAGATAGGGGACGAGGGGGTGCATCCCCGCCGTCGTAAACAGAACGGAGGGGTCGTTTTCGGGAATCAGGCTCGCCGAGGGAATGACCTTGTGCCCTTTGGACACGAAGAAATCGAGATAGAGTTTTCTGAGCGTTTCGCTCGTCAGTTTTTTCATATTTTTCTCCGTTAGTAAGTTATTCGTTGAAAAGGAACGATATTATTATACCCGTTCCCGCAGAGTTTGTAAATCGTTTGAGTCGCGTTTGCAAAAGAATTTGCATTTTCCGGGAAAGGAGAACGCTCTCTTCCGCTTTTCCCGTCCGCTTACGCCTTTCTGACCGTAACGCCCGTCTTGGAGATCATGACGGAATAGCCCGCCTGCGTGATCTCCGCACGGAGGCTGTCGGAAAGAGCGTAATCCTTTTCGGCGCGCGCCCGTTCGATGCGTTTCGCCTTTTCGGCGATCTCCGCAGGGATCTCCTCCCCGTGTTTTTTCTCGTATTCTTTCACGAATGCGGCAGGGTCCTTGCGGAATATGCCGAGAAGCGAATACGTCTCGCGTACCTGCCAGAGCATTCTGCCCGCCTCCCCGGGATCCGCGTCAAGTTCCGCACGGATCTTTCTGAAGATCCCGTACAGATCGGAAAGGGCGAGCGCAATGTTGAAATCGTCCGATAAAGCCTCGTCGAATTTATCGTTGATCGGCTTATAGCCTTCTTTTAATTCCACACCCCTCTTCTCTGCTTCCGCAAAGACGGAATAGAATTCGTAGAGATGTTTTTCCGCCTCGGGGAAGAGTTCGGGCGTAATATTGATATCGTTGCGGTAATTGGTGGAAAGCAGGGCAAACTTGACGGTCTCCTCGGAATACGCTTCGAGCAGATCGTCGAGTAGCAGAGAATTGCCGAGCGACTTGCTCATCTTCTGCCCGTTGACCTTAATGAGCCCGTTATGCACCCAATACTTGACGAAAGGTTTTCCGGTAAGGGCTTCGGTCTGCGCGATTTCGTTTTCGTGATGAGGGAAAATGAGATCTCTGCCGCCGCCGTGCAGATCGATCTGTTCGCCGAACGCCTTGCGGTTCATCGCGGAACATTCGATGTGCCAGCCTGGGCGACCCTTTCCCCATGGAGAATCCCAGCAGATCTCTCCCTCTTTCGCCGCCTTCCAGAGAGCGAAATCGAGAGGATTCTGTTTTTCTTCGTCGTTTTCCACCCGAACGCCGTTCAACGCGTCCTCGAGATTGCGATGGGAGAGTCTTCCGTAGGCGGGGAAGGATTCCACCGAAAAGTAAACGCTTCCGCCCTGCGTGGGGTAGGCGTGTCCGTTTTCGATGAGTCGGGAAATAAAGTCGATGATATTTCCGATGTTCTCCGTCGCTTTGAGCCATACGTCGGGATCGTCTACGTCGAATTTCGCCATCGATCTGTCGATTTTTTTGATCATCATTTTCGCGTAGGCGTCGGCGGGAATTCCCGTCTCTTTGGCCTTTGCGATGATCTTATCGTCGACGTCGGTATAGTTCCTCGCGTAGGTCACGTCGTAACCCTGCTTTTTGAGAAACTTGCGTATTACGTCGTAAATCAGCGCCTGATAGGCGTGTCCGATATGCGCTTCACCCGAAACGGTAATGCCGCAAGCATACATATTGACTTTGTTCCCCGAAAGGGGGACGAATTCTTCTTTCCTGCCCGAAAGCGTGTTATAAATCCTCATACGTCTCTCCTCGTCCGTCCGTATTCTTCCCCGTTCGTAACCGACGGGCAAAGTAATATTCCGTTATTCTTTTTCCTTCTCCGCAGCCCCGGCGAGCACCTCGCGGAGGCTGCGTTCCAGTTCGTCCACGCGGGCGCGCAGACTGCACAGTTCTTCCAGAACGGGATCGCTCTTGCAGGGGGAAAGATCCGGGATCTTCTCCCCGTTGACCCGCACGACCCTTCCGGGAACCCCGACCACCGTCGCGTGCGGGGGAATGTTTTTGAGAACGACGCTCCCCGCTCCGATTTTGGAAAATTCGCCCACGGTGATGTCGCCGAGCACCATGGCGCCGGCGCTGACGATACATCCCTCTTTGACCGTAGGGTGTCTTTTTTTGCCCTTATCCTTGCCGGTACCGCCGAGCGTCACCCCCTGATAGATGACGACGTGCTTTTCCACGACCGCCGTCTCCCCGATGACGACGCCCTCGCCGTGATCGATGAAAACGCCGCTCGCGATCCGTGCCGCGGGATGGATCTCGATCCCCGTGAAGAACTTCGCCGCCTGACTGAGCATTCTCGCGATCAGTTTCAGACCGATCCGCTGAAAGAAACTTGCCGCGCGGTGCCAGGACAGAGCGTGCACGCCCGAATAAGTCAAAAAGATTTCAAATTTCGATCTCGCCGCGGGATCGTTTTCCTTTGCGAAAGCGATATCCTCGCGAAGCCTTTTAAAAAACATACGATAAAACCCGAAACAATTCCGTGAATCAACCGTTCCCGCAAGCGCAAACCGAAGGATAAAAAAACGTCTCTCCCCTACGGAAAAGACGGCAAATTCTTTTGCGTGATCCCACTTTTCTTCAAAGCCTCCGAACGGACGGCTTCCTCGATTCCGCCGATGACGGAGCGACCCGTGGGTGATTAGCCCCTCTTGACACCGGAACGCACGTTCGGGGACACCCGCGAGGCTCGCACCGACCGCCTCGTCTCTTCCACGGGAAATTCCTCCTACTCTTTTCCGGAACGATTTGATTCAATTTTTCTATATTGTAACATATTTTTCGCTAAAAATCAATGATTTCGCGCCGTTTCCTTAACAGTATATTCTTTTTTTCCGTTTTTTGCCACCGAAAGAGAAGAAAAGATTCCGAAAACGTTTGCCAAAATCGGAAAACAAGTGTATAATGGAGAAAAGAATATTCACGAGAGGTCAGATATGCTCGACATAAAAATGATCACGGAAAATCCGCAGAAAGTACAGGCTGCGCTCGCCAAAAAAGGCTGCGAAGTCGATTTTACCGAGGTGCTTGCCCTCGACGCAAAAAGAAAGAAACGAATGGCAGAAATCGAAGGGCTGAAAGCCGAAAGAAACAAGGTTTCGGCGGAGATCCCCAAACTGAAAAAAGAGGGAAAACCCGTAGACGGGATTTTTGCCCGCATGAGAGAGATCGGCGAAATGATCGCCGCGGGAGACAAGGAGATCGACGAACTCAACGCGACGGTGACCGATTTCATCGCCCGCCTTCCGAATATGCCCGACGACGACCTTCTTCCCGGCGAAAAAGAAAACAATCAGGTCGTGAAAGTGTACGGCAGCAAGCCCGAATTCGATTTCAAAACCAAAAATCACGTCGACCTGTGTAACGGGCTCGGCATCATCGATTACGAAAGAGGGGTCAAACTTTCCGGCAACGGCTACTGGCTGTACCGCGGCGACGGCGCCCGTCTCGAATGGGCTCTCCTCAACTATTTCGTTTCCACCCATCTTGCGGACGGTTACGAAATGATCCTTCCTCCCCATATGCTCGGCTACAACTGCGGTTTCGGCGCGGGACAGTTCCCGAAATTCGCCGACGAAGTCTATTGGGTGGACAACGAGGACGGCAATCAGAAAAAAGCAAAATTTATGCTCCCCACGGCGGAAACCGCGCTCGTCAATATGTATGCGGGCGAAATCATCGACGAAGACAAACTCCCGATGAAATTCTTTGCGTACACTCCCTGCTACCGCAAGGAAGCGGGCACTTACCGCGCGGAAGAGAGAGGTATGATCCGCGGACACCAGTTCAACAAAGTGGAAATGGTACAGTACGCTCATCCCGACCACAGCAGGGAAGCGTTCGACGAACTCGTCGAAAAAGCGTGCAGGCTGATGGACGGGCTCGGGCTTCATTTCCGTCTTTCCAAACTCGCCGCGGGCGACTGCTCGGCGTCCATGGCGAGAACGTACGATATCGAAGTCTGGATCCCCTCGATGGGTATATATAAAGAGGTTTCCTCCGTTTCCAACGCAAACGATTATCAGGCAAGAAGAAACAACACGAGATTCCGCGACAAGGAAACGGGCAAGACGAGATTCGTTCACACGCTGAAC
>CAMAJQ010000099.1 GCA_945835865.1 uncultured Clostridia bacterium | reverse complement strand
CCGTGCGTCGGTACGGTTCTCGTGACGACGGGATAACACAGAACGATGGCGTCCGGGCGGACGTTGACCGAAGGACGGAAGAGAGCGGAAACCTCCGGACTGTCCCAATAACTTCCGAGGGTCGCGCAGAGATGTCCGCCGGCAGATGCCCCGATCGCCGATACGGCGTTCGGATTGATGGAAAAGGTCCCGGCGTTCTCGCGGATATACGCCATAGACGCGACGGCTTCGAGGAGGGCGTAGGGATAACGGACGGGCGCGCAGGAATAATCGAGAACGAACGCGTCCATGCCCTTTGCGAAGAAGGGCATCGCAAGCGCCTCCGCCTCTCTCAGACTGCACATCTGATAGCCCCCGCCCGGAAGGACGAGGATTGCGGGCTTTTTGCGCGCGGCGTTGACTTCGGGATTCGGGTCGTGGAGGTACGCGGTCAGATAACCTTTCCCTCCCTGCGGTCTTGATAATCCGAAATGTTCATAAAGGTCTACTTTAAAAGTTTTCATGTTTCTGCCTTTCCTTTTCTTTTTTTTCTTTGACGAATCCGTGAACCGCCTCCGTGGCGAAATGCAGTTTCGTCAAGGGATTATACGCATTCAGGGGATAGACGAAATACGTGTCGTTCATCGTACAGAGTTCCAGGGCGTCTCCGCGCTTGCGGTAATTGTATTCGATATGGCAGGAGCGCATGGTCTCGGGATCTCTGTGCAAGGTCAGTTCGGATCCGTCGTCCATCACCCCGTGCAGAGTGAAACCGTTGAGATCGTGCGTCAGTTTTGCCTTGCCGATGGGAACGAACCCCTTGGAGGTGTTCATGATTTTTTCCACCCGGACCTCGTCCTCGAAGCGATATTTCCCCTCGCGGACCTCCTCGTTCACGCACTCCCTTTCCCAGCGGTACCAATCGGGAACGGACGGAAATTCCGTCTCTCCCGACAGAGCGTGCATCCGCCCGTAAACGTCCATTTCGTATTCTTTTCCGCACGCCTCGCATTTCACCTTCGTATAAGCGGAAGTCATACGGTTTTCCCCGCAGGCAGGGCAACGGTAAAGAATTTTATGAATGTTATGCGCACGGTATTTGCTTCTGATCTCGATTTTGTTTTCGTACTGCCACTCGTATTCGTTGTAATGGAAACGGCTCTCGATGATTTTCTGAATTTCTTCCGCCGTAAGATCTTCCGCCTGTTCTTTGGTGACGATCTGCTCGAAATCGGCGCTCACGGGAACTTTACGCTTAGGATGTTTGTTCCATTGCGGAGAGACGAGGAAGTTACCCTTCATGCTCAGATACACGACGGGACAGCCTGCCGCCTTGACGAGTTTGCCGATTGCGCCGTCAATCTCCTCATTCACTCCCGCAAGCGAAAAACGGGCTTCCGGATAGAAGGTCAGCACGTCGCCGTATTTTTTCAGACAGGTCAACGCGTGTTTGACGACGATGATATCGCTGGTGAATTTTCTCTTATAAAATCCGCCGACCTGACGGAGAAGGAATTCTTTACCGATAAATTCTTCGATGGAAATGATCCAGTTGGTTTTATAGGGACGGATGGCCTCCCAGGCAAGAGCAAAATCGATCATCGAAGCGTGCGTGGAAAGCACGATATAGGGGGGCTTCAACCCCTCGCAGTTGATTTTTCTGATCTTTCCGCCGTACGGCTTGCTCAAAAAGAGAGTCAGCAGTTTGGCAACGGGAACGGTCCACGCCGCGGGTTTTTGCGGCGGTTTTGCCATATCGAACTTCTTATAACGCACACTCATAGTTTTTCCTTTCGTTTTACGCGGTTTCCTTCCGCATTCTTCCGGAATAAAAAGACACACCTTTTTCTTTTTCTGTATAGGTATGGTTTATTATCCTTATATAAGTATAATATAAATAAAAAAGGAAATCAAATCATTTCACCCGATTCTATGAATTTTTCTGCCGTTTCCCGTCAGTTTTCCGTTTGAATTACAAAAAAAACGGAGCGTACCAGACGGCACGCTCCGTTTTTTTTGCCGGATCAGGTCGTGAATTATTCCACGACGCTTACGTTGACGGCGCGAAGTTTCGCGCTGTTCTTCGGATCGGGTTCGGTCTCAAACGTGACGGACTGTCCGTCCTTCAACGCTCTGTAACCTTCGCCGTTGATAGCGGAATAATGAACGAAAACGTCTTCTCCCCCGTCAATCGAAATGAACCCGTAACCCTTTTCCCTGTTGAACCATTTGACTTTCCCGGTAAGCATATCGAGCCTCCATTTTTATTATACCCAAACGTCTACGATCGGACCGACCCGAGCGAACGGAAAGACAAAATCCGTCCGCAACGATCTGACGCCTATCATTCTTTTTGAATACTCTAATATTATAGCCCGAAACGCTCGTTTTGTCAATACTTTTTAAGAAAAAAAGAGATTCTTGTGCAAAACACTTTTAATTTTGGAAAGAAAAAGGGTTCCGATCGCTATTCGGAACCCCCGTTCGGTTTTTTACAGAGAAAACCCCGGATTTCTCCGGCGCCTTCCGCGCTCATTCCGCCCCGGGATAAACGGGAAGATCGAAAAAGCCCGCGCATACTTCCTGCGAGTATTCCTGACAGGGAGGGATCGCGGCGTATCCGTAAGAGGGAACGAGCAGTTCGGTGTTCATCACCACTTTCATGATGATGGTCACGCAGCAGGAAACGGTGAAAGTCGTGTCTCCGACGGTGACGCCCTCGGGCGCAACGACGGAAACCACCGCTTCGATCCCGAAGGGAATGATCGAGGGCTCCGGTATGTACATCACGATATCCTGCTGAAGGGTGACCGAGGACTGCGCCTTTCCCGGCACTCCGTTTGCATCGGAATAGAGCACCTCCATGGGAACGACGACCGTCGCTTGCACTCTCGCGAAACGAGGTCTGTCAGGCAGCGGGTCGATCTGAAGAGAGGTAATGACCCCTTCCGTCTGCGTGCTTTTCGCGCTGATGAACGTAAGCGGGAAAGCGGGATTGGCGGGCGTAAACCCCGTGAGAGTCAACGTAATGCCGTCTTCCTGCGTCTGGCGCATACAGGCGTCGAAAACCTTTTTCGTCTGAATACAGACCCTTTCGCACAGTCCGCTGACGGGATTGCCGTTGATCCTCCCGGGACATCTGTCCGTTGCGTTATTGGTAAAAAATGACATTTTGACCTCCTTAACCGCGCGATTCCGCCTGTTCCCCTGCGGAAAACGCCTCGGTTATACACTTTATTATATGCATACGGAGGAATGAAATGTCACATCGGAAACCTTTGGCACTCTCTTCCGCTTTTTCAGGCATTTTTTCGGAGGACTCGTTTTCCGTCAAAAAACCCCGGGATCCGTACGGAGTCCGGGGTTTGTCTTTTTTCAGAGAAATCAGTCTTCTTCCACGAAGAGATCTTTATAAACTTTGGCGTATTTCACGACGACGCAATCGTCAGAACCGTCGATCTTCGCGCCTTCGGCGGTATACTTGTTGATAAAGCTCTGCGCGATATCGCCGATATAGTTATCGGTGACGAGGTCGACGTTGGCTTTCATGAAATCGTAAGCAACGCTGTTCTTCTCCGTCAGATCGGCTTTGAACGCAGCCTCGTCCGTATAACAACCGTAATCTCCGAGCGCGGTGCAAAGGACGATGTGCAGACCGTATTCGGGAGAAACGAACACCTTATACGCTCCGACGCCGCCGTTCGTCTCGTCGTTGACGACCATGTCGCACGCTTTGGCGAAGGCTTTGACGTAATTGCTCTTGGAAGTGATGGGAGAATACAGATATCCGAAATACTTGTTGAAGTTTCCTTCGTCGGTACTGAAAGCGAACTTGATATCTTCAAAATTGTTGAAATCCGTCTTGTCGATTCTCGACTCGCTTCCCGTATACCCCGCGAGTCTCGCGACGGGATCGGCGACGGTCGGAACGGAAGTCATCTTCGACGTTCCCATGACCTGCTGAACGATGGCTTCGAATTCGCCCACGCTGTAAGTCGTCGGGCGGACGTCGGAATAAGCGAAGTTGTTGACGTCGTTTCCGTCCTCGTCCTTCGTGGTGTAAGCGGTCACTTTGCCGATCGTTCCGTTGTATTTTGCAAGCGGACTTTCGGTGTTGTAGACGTATTTGTCGGAGAAGGTGAAATTCACGCCGTCGTACGTTCCGTAACCGGATTGCACCCAGGTGCTTCTCAGATCGGTCACGACGATGTTCTCGGCGTAAGCCTCGATCTCCGCGTTGATCTCGTCGGCAGTCTTTTCCGTCTGGGCCTGAATGTCGGACACGACCGTCTTCTGCTCGTCGCTGAACTGAATGACGAGATGGGAGACGTAAGCGTAACCGTAACCGGGGTTATAGACGACGAAAGAACTGTTCCCGACGTTGCCGAGAGCCGTTTCAAGGTCGGAATATTTGCCCGAATATTTATCTTTCTGCGCCTGCTGCAGTTTGAGATACTGATCCCACAGATTGGCGGCGATCTTCTCCTTCTCCTGCCCGGCTTTCGCGGCGTCGTCCGCGTAGATCTCGTCGACTTTGGTATAGTCGATATTCGAATCGTTCTTCAATCCCTGCTCGTACAGCGAGACGAGCGAAGATTCCACGCTCGAAACGAGATTGGAACGGAAGAAGGAAAGCCCGATGACGGACGCCATGTCCGTCGCGGTATATTTCTCCCCGCTGTCCAGAACGCCGATCTCCGTCAGGTTCTGAACGGCTTTGGCAAGATACTGCGTTCTGCTGCCGGAAACGTCGATTTTGTTCGCCTTGTATTTGGCGATCTTCTCTTCCTTTTCCTCGTCGGTTTCCTCTTCGTCGTCCTCGTCCATCGTGGGGGTCGTACGGGCGGTATAAGTCACCTTTTCAT
>CAMAJQ010000098.1 GCA_945835865.1 uncultured Clostridia bacterium | reverse complement strand
AAGGCGCATATCCACTTTGCCCGCATACTCGGTCTTGAAATGTTTCATGACGGCGGGCACCGATTTGTCCTCTAAAGAGAGTATGATCTTCCGGATCTCCTCTTCGTCGAGAAGTTTCGGCAGATACTTCTTTACCGTGGCGATCTGATTGTCCAGACTGGCAACCGTCTCCGCTCTTCCCGCCTTGACGAACGCTTCTCTCTCTTCCGTCAGTTCGCTGATGGTTTTTTGCAGGATCCTCGTCACGTCCGCGTCGGACAGCGTCGTCCCCGCCGCCTTTTTCTCGATCGTTTCGAGCATCAGTTTGTTGATCAGCGCGTTGAGGGCAGTCACGGCGTCCTTGTCGTGCGACTTCATCGCCTCTATTTTTACTTTTTTGAATTCTTCCAGCGTCATATATCCTATATCTCCTTTCCCGCGCGGACAAGGCGGCGTTCCTGCACCATGACCTCGCGGATTTTTTTTACGATGCGCGCGGCGTTCTCCTCGATCTCTCCCGCGTCGGCGATCCCCTTGCTCGGGTGGGTGATCGCTCCGCCGATCGCGAGCGCATATGCCCCCGCCGAAAACCATTTCGCCGCGTCTTCGGGCAGGATCGCCCCCGTGGGGATCAGCCTCGCCGCCGGTATGGGGGCTTTCGCCATGGCGACGAAATGGGGTCCGTAGCATGCGGCGGGGAAAAGTTTCTGCATATCCGCCCCTCCGCGGACGGCGTTGACGATCTCCGTCATGGACCCGACCCCCGCGATATACGAAAGGTCGTTTTTCCGGCAGAGCGCCGCCACCTCTTCGTCGTAATTCGGAGCGATGACGAAATCCGCGCCGCAACGGATCGCTCTCTCGCAGGCGAAAACGTCCGTCACGGTACCTGCCCCGACGGTATAGCCGCCACCCAAACCTTCTTTGAGATCCTCCACGACGGAGTCCGCGCCCGGCGTCGTAAGGGAAACCTCCAGAACGTGCACGCCGCCCTTTGCCGCCGCAAAGCCGCGGACGAGACACTCTTTTTCTCCGTCGTCCCGCAGAATACAGATCAGACCGCTTTCGCCGACGGCGCGGAGAACTTCTTCTCTGCTTTTCTTCGCCATATTATTTTTCTTCGCGCACGGCGATATACAGTTCTTCGAGCTGTTTTTCCTCTACCGGCGCGGGAGCCTCGCTCATGAGATCGGACGCCGTCTGCACTTTGGGGAAAGCGATGACGTCGCGGATGGAATCGTCCTTGCAGAGGAGCATTGTCAGCCTGTCCAACCCGAACGCGAGTCCGCCGTGCGGGGGCGCGCCGTAATGGAAAGCGTCCACGAAGAACCCGAACTTGCGGGAAATATCCTCGTCGGTAAAGCCGAGAATGTTGAACATCTTTTTCTGGATCTCCCTCGAGTGAATACGGATGGAGCCTCCTCCCGCTTCCTGCCCGTTGATGACGAGGTCGTACGCTTTTGCACGCGCGCGGGACGGATCGGTCTCGCACAGTTCGAGATCCTCGTTCATGGGCGCGGTAAAGGGGTGATGCACCGCCATGTAGCGGTTTTCCTCTTCCGACCATTCGAACATGGGGAATTCGTTGATCCAGAGGACGTCGTAAACGTCCTTATCGATCAGTCCGTATTTTTCGGCGATCATCAGGCGCAGACCGCCGAGGGTATTGAACACGACGTAATCTTTATCCGCGGCGAGGAACAGGGTATCGCCTTCCGCGAAATCCGTTCTCTCCTTCAGCGCCTCCGTTTCTTCGGGCGTCAGAAATTTGGCGAAGGAGGACTTGATCTCCCCTCCCTTCTGCCAGTTGACCCAGCAGAGCCCTTTTGCGCCGAGCGTCTTGGCGTACTCGACGGTCGCGTCCAGTTCCTTCCTCGAGAAATTGGCGGCGAGACCTTTGGCGTTGATCGCGCGGACGCTTCCGCGGATGGGTCCTATCTCGATCGCAAGCGCGTCGGTAAACACCTTGAAAGACGAGGCTCTGAAAAGATCGGACACGTTGACGATCTTCAACCCGAAACGGGTGTCCGGCTTGTCCGACCCGTAATTTTCCATCGCCTCACGATAAGTCATGGTACGGAAATGCCCTTCGCCGAGATCGAGCCCGATCGTCGAGCGGAAAATGTTTTTGATGAGCCCTTCGATGGGATACATAACGTCTTCCGTCTCTTCCACGAAACTCATTTCCACGTCGATCTGCGTGAACTCCGGCTGACGGTTGGCGCGGAGATCTTCGTCGCGGAAGCATTTGGTGATCTGATAATAACGGTCGAAACCGGCGATCATCAGCAGTTGTTTATACAGTTGCGGCGACTGCGGAAGGGCGTAAAAACACCCTTCGTGCACGCGGGAAGGAACGAGATAATCCCGCGCGCCTTCCGGCGTCGATCTGCCGAGCATGGGAGTCTCCACCTCGGTAAACCCGTTCTCTTCGAAAAACTTTCTCGCCGCCTTGCAAATCTCGTTGCGCAGGAAGAGATTCTTCTGCAGAGAAGGTCTCCTCAGATCGAGATAGCGGTATTTCAACCTCAGCGTCTCGTTGACGTTGGTATCGTCGAGGATCTCGAAGGGGGTGGTATCCGCTTCGGAGAGGATCTTCAGTTCGTCGGCGAGGATCTCCACGTCGCCCGTCGCGATCTTATCCGTTTTACTCTCCCTCTCGCGCACCTTGCCCCTGACGGCAAGAACGTATTCCGAACGGATCTGCCCTGCTTTTTCAAACACCGCACTCTCCGTCGTATCGTCGAAAACGATCTGGACGAGACCCGTTTTGTCCCGCAGATCGATAAAGATCAGACTGCCGAGATTTCTCCTGCGCTGCACCCAGCCCGTTACCGTCGCTTCTTCGCCGACGTTCGCGAGCCTGAGCGTTCCGCACATCGTCGTTCTTCTGAGATTACCCATGAATTCTGCCATAAAGCACTTCCTGTAAAACTTCTTTTCCGATCCCTTCTGCCGTCGGCATCGGCTTACGACATTATTTTAGTCTTTACGGGCGAAAAAGTCAAACGTTTTGCCCCCGGAAACGGATACCGGAATCCTTTTCGGAAAAGAAATGAAGGTTTTTCCTTCGGAAAGAGTTTCCAAACCTTTCTTCACCCTCCGGGCAGACGGACGACGGGAAGTCTCTTCCAACCGGTCAGTATTTCGTAAGGCACCGTCCCCGCGGCGAGCGCGACGTCCTCCGCCGTCAGGGTCTGTTCTCCGCTGCTCCCGAGAAAGACGACCTCGTCACCGACGCGGACCCCCTCGTCGGAAAGACAAAAGCAGGAATCCATGCAGATATTTCCGACGATCCGCCTTCTCTTCCCCCCGAGCAGGACGCACCCGCCGGAAAGACTCCTCGGGATCCCGTCCGCATAGCCGAGGGAAAGCGTCGCAACGAAAGTCCCTCGCCGTGCGACGAATCTCCTCCCGTACCCCGCGCTCTCCCCCGCCGGAAGATACGAATTGCGAACCACCCTGCCCGTCACGGAAAGACAGGGCGACACCCCTTCGCTCCCGTACCCGTAAAGGGCGAGCCCCGGTCTCGCGCCGTCAAAGGCGTAATCTTCCGCGCCGAGTTTTCCCGTTGCGGAAAGATGGAGAAAAGCCGAAGGGAAGGTTTCCGAAAAAGGTGTGGAAAGGGATAGAAACCTCCGTCGCTGCCGCGCGCAAAATCCCTCGTCGGATACGTCCGCAAGATGGGAAAACACGCTGAGAAGGCGCAGGTTTTTACACGATTTTATTATGTTTATCGCATTATAGACCTCTTTTTCGCTTTTCATTCCGATACGGTTCATCCCCGTGTCGAGGGCGACGTGTATCCCGACGGGAACGCCGAGAGCGCGTCCTTCCCGCTGTGCGCTTTCCGCATCCTCCGCACTCTGAACGGCAAAGCCGATCCCGAGTCGGACGCAGCGGGCTTTCTCCTCCCCGTCCGTTTCGCCGAGTACGAAGATCTTTCCGCGGGTCTCTTCCGCCTCTTCCGAAAGAATTTCCCCCTCGTCCGCCGAAGCGACGGCGAAGTAAGAGCTGCCTCGGCACGCCCTCGCCGCGACGGCCCCGCCGTGACCGTAACCGTCCGCTTTTAAAACGGCGATCGTCTTTTTCCCCTTGCCGACTTTTTTCTTCACCGCGAGAAAATTCTTTCTGAGAACGCTCTCGTCCACGACGATCCTGCCCCGCACGCCCGATCCTCCTTTCCCCGCTCCTTCCTGCGGGGTTCCCGTTTATTTTATGCGAAAAGAAGGATTTCCGTTCGGGTTTCGCTTTACACTTTGGCGAAAAAGAGGTATAATAAAAAGGAACAGACGCGCTTTTCCCCGAGAGGAAATGCCGCGGTAACAAAAGGAGCAATGACCGACCGATGTACGAATTTCTGACCGACTATCTGAACCGATCGAAAACGGCGTATCAGGCGCACGACAACGCCGTCGCTTTTCTGGAAAAAAACGGGTTTACCGAACTCAAGGAAAACGAGAGATGGAAACTGACCCGCGGAGATAAAAAATACGTTTCGAGGGACGGATCCGCTCTCGCGGCGTTCCGCGTCGGACAAAGGGACGGCTTTTCCGTCGTCGCCTCGCACGACGACTCCCCCGCTTTCAAGATCAAGGGGAACGGGGAGATCCGCATCGAAAACATGACGAAGTTCAACGTGGAAAAATACGGCGGAGGCATCTTTTACAGTTGGCTTGACAGACCCGTGACCGTAGCCGGACGGGTCGTCCTTGCCGACGGAGACCGGCTGGAAGCGAAATCTTTCGTCTCCTCCCGCACTTTCGTCATTCCGTCCGTCGCCATCCACTTCAACCGCTCCGTGAACGACGGGATCCGACTCAACCCGCAGACCGACCTTTCCCCCCTTACGGGCATTCTCGCGCAGGCAGAACTCGAAAAAGAACTCTCCGCGTTTGCGGAGGGAAAAGAAGTCGTCGAAGGAG
>CAMAJQ010000097.1 GCA_945835865.1 uncultured Clostridia bacterium | reverse complement strand
TTCTGCAGGTTTTCGGAGGATTTCTGAAAATCGGAACGGTTTCTTTAAGTTTCGTACTCATTCCCATCGTTCTCGGCGGAATGGTCGGGGGAGTCGGGGTCGGAACTGCGCTCGGCGCGGTTTTCGGCGTCGTCACGGTCGTTATGGGGCTTGCGGGGGCCGACGGCTTCACGCAGTATCTTCTGAACAGCGCGCCCGTCGCGACCGTTGCGGTCTGCCTCGTCAAAGCGACCGCCGCGGGCTTTCTGTCCGCCCTCGTTTTCCGCATGGTGAACAAAAAGAACGTGCTCGTCGCGACTTTCGCCGCCGCCGTCGTCGCGCCCGTCGTCAATACGGGTATTTTTATCGCGGGAATGCTTCTGATGAAGACGACTTTGCTTGCGCTTATGGAATCTTTCGGCGCGGGATCCGACGTGATCTACTTCCTCTTCATCGGCTGTGCCGGCGTGAATTTCCTGGTTGAACTCGGGCTCAACGTCGTGCTTGCTCCCGCTCTTTACAGGGTTCTGAAGGCGGTAGTCGGATAATCCGGTCGTCCTTCTTTCCGTCGTCCGGGGAACGGAGACGGCGGAAGAGAAGGCGCAAGAGGAGAAAAATATGATTTTTTGTATCGATATCGGAAATACGAATATTAAATACGCCGTTTTCGACGGGGAAAAACTGAAGGCGTCTTTCCGCGTCTCTTCTCTGAAAACGGCTACCTCGGACGAATACGGGGTCGTGGTCAGGGATCTTCTCCGTTCGGCGGAGATCGACGGGAAGGAGATCGAGGGGGTCATTCTCTCCTCCGTGATCCCGTCTCTCAATTACACCGTCGAACATATGTGCAGGGATTATCTCGGTCACCGTCCTCTCGTGGTCGGGCCGGGGCTCAGAACGGGACTGAATATCCGCACGGAAAACACGCGCGAAGTGGGATCGGATATCATCGTGGACTGCGTTGCAGCGCTCGCGAAATACGGCGAAGGCACGCCCATGATCTGCATCGATTTCGGCACGGCGACGACTTTCGACGTCCTTTCCGCCAAGGGAGAACTCGTCGGCGTGGTCATTGCGCCCGGCATCAGGGGGGCGCTCGATTCCCTCGTCTCGGGAACGGCGAAACTTCCCGGGATCGAACTCGAAACTCCGCCTTCCGTCATCGGCAAAAACACCGTTCACTGCATGCAGTCGGGGATCGTATACGGCTTTGCGGGGCTCGTGGAGAATATCGTGGCGAAGATCGGAGAGGAACTCGGCTCCGAAAAGGTCAAGGTCGTTGCGACGGGCGGAATGGGAAGCATCGTCTGCCGGGAGGCTCACTGCATCGACGTGTTCGACCGTATGCTGACCCTCGACGGACTTCGCATCCTGTATCAGATGAATCAGACGGAGAGATCATGTCAAAAGAAGTAAAAATCGGAAACGTAAAGATCGGAAACGGCAATCCCGTCGCCGTACAGTCCATGGCGAACGTCAAGACGTCGAAAATCGGGGAAGTCGCCGATATGATCAACGAGCTCGCCGCGGCGGGGTGCGATATCATGCGCGTCTCCGTCAAGGACGAAGAGGACGCCCGCGCCATTCCCGAAATCAGGAAAAGGATCTCCGTCCCTCTCGTGGCGGATATTCATTTCAATTATAAATACGCCCTCGCCGCGCTCGACGGGGGTGCGGAAAAGATCCGCATCAACCCCGGCAATATCGGGGGAGAGGACAAGGTGGGGGAAATCGCCCGCGCGCTGAAGAGCAACGGCGCTGCAGTCAGGGTGGGATCCAATTCGGGAAGCGTGGAAAAAGAACTCCTCGCCAGATACGGAAAAAGCGAGATCTCCCTTGCCGAGAGCGCTCTGAATAACGTACGGATACTGGAAAAGTACGGGGTAGACCGCATCGTCGTCTCCGCAAAGGCTTCGAGCGTCCCTCTGACCGTCCGTACGTATCGCTATCTGAAGCAGAAGACCGATTATCCTCTGCACGTCGGCGTGACGGAAGCGGGGACGTACGATATGGGCATCGTCAAGAGCAGCATCGGCATCGGGGCGCTCCTGATAGACGGGATCGGCGATACTCTGCGCGTCTCGTTGACGGCTCACCCGAAAGAAGAGGTGATCGCCGCGAAACGCATTCTGAGAAGCGTCGGTCTCGACCGCAATTTCGTCGAGGTCGTATCCTGCCCGACCTGCGGCAGGACGGAATACGACAGCATCTCGCTCGCAAGGAAGGTCGAGGAGATGACGGCAGGCATTACCCGCCCCCTTCGGATCGCGGTGATGGGCTGCGTGGTCAACGGCCCCGGCGAGGCGGCGGATTGCGATCTCGGCATTGCGGGCGGAGGCGGCGTATGCGCTTTCTTCAGGAAGGGCGTCGTCTATAAAAAGGTTCCGTTCGCGGAAGCAGAAAAAGAATTTTTAAAGGAAATCGGAAAACTTGTCGACACAAACGGAAGAGAGTAAAAAAAATCTGGCGGCGGTCAGAGAAATATCCGGAAGCCTCGCGCGCGCGAAATTGACGGGGATCACCCTGGAAAGAAGTTCGGGGGAGGCGGTTTTCGACTATATCTGCGACGTCGCCGTATCCGAGATCGATAAGCGCAGGGTCGCGGAGTATCTGAAAAAGCAGGTTCCCGACTGCGTGAAGGACGTTTCCGTCCGCGTGAAAAAAATCGTGGCGGACGGCGAACTCGTCGTCGACGCGGCGTACGCTTATCTCAGAGATAATTTCATGGCAGTCTCCCGCAGCGTGAAAAAAGAGAATTTCTCCGCGACGTTCGACGAGGAGATCTGTACGTTGAAGATCTCCCTCGACAGCGACGTGTACGCTTTCTTTTACGCAAACGGAGTCGCGGAAAAGATCTGCGACCGGCTCGCGGAAAAATTCTGTTGCGATTTTCTTGCCTCTCTCACCGATACGGGAAAAAGGGAAGAAGATACGCGGATCCCGGAGAATAAGGTCAATTTGTCCGAGATCGAGACCATCCGGTGCAGGACCTTCCGTTTTTCGGACGCCGTCAGACTCTGGGGGGAGGAACTCGGAGATACCGCCGTTTACATAGCCGACGGAGGGCTTGCGGGCGGGCAGGTCACTTTCGCGGGGAAAATAGCCGCGATTCATCAGAAAGAGACGAAAACGGGCAAACCGTATTTCATCGTCGATCTCGACGATACGACGGGCAGGCTTGCCTGTAAAATATTCATGACCAAAGAAAAGGAAAGCAAGATACAAAAGATCAACGTCGGTTCGGAAATCGCCGTCCGCGGGGATCTTAGCAGTTTTAACGGTCAACCGAGTTTCCGCGTGGCGGATCTCTCCTTCTGTAAGTTTCCCGAAAATTTCGTCCCGGAAGAACGCCCGTCCAGGCGGGTTCCGGACGAATATTCCTTCGTCTTCCCCGAGCCTCTCGTCGATACGGTGCAGAGCGATTTCCTCGTCGGAGAAAAAGAAGTTCCGTCCTGTCTCCTCGGAAAGACCTTCGTGGTCGCCGATATCGAGACGACGGGCCTTTCGGTCACCGACGGAGACCGCGTGACGGAGATCGGCGCGGTCAAGATCGTCGACGGAAAAATCACGGAAAAATTTCAGACGCTCGTCGATCCCGAGCGCAGAATCAGCAAGGAGATCACAGGTCTCACGGGGATCGATGATAAAATGGTTGCGGGAAAGCCTGTCTTTTCGCAGGCGTTTCCCGATTTCTTCCGCTTTACCGACGGCTGTTCCCTCGTCTTTCACAACGCCGAATTCGACTACCGTTTTCTTCGCGCCATGGCGAAGCCGATCGGCTATATCTGGGAGCATCCCGTATACGATACCATGATTCTCTCGCGCGAACTTCTGCCGCGGCTGAAAAATCATAAGCTGAATACCGTGTGCGAGCACTTCCGCATTGAATTTCTCCACCATCGCGCCTTGTCGGACGCGCACGCCACGGCAAAACTTTTTCTCGAACTCGTCGCGCTGAAAAACGCCCTTCCGCCTCCTTCGATCTGATCCGGAGAAGCGCAAGCCGCGGAAATTGCGGAGAAAAGCGGGAAAATCGTATATTTTTACTGCAAAACGCTTGCAAAACGGAAAAAAAAGTGGTATAATACAGACACTGAATATGATTTACTTGTATTGAGGGTGGTTGAAAAACCGCTCTCAAATTTTTATGTAAAGGGCGCGCGCCTGTGCACGCGCAAAAAAAGAGGGTCTGAAAATGAAATTTATTTCCACCGAAGAGATTTGCAGGGCAATCGGGCCGACGGCAGAGGAATCCGGGCTCGAGATTTTCGGCGTCGAAACCAAACTCGGCAGAGAACCTTCCCTCACGATTTTCGTCGACAGGAAGGAGGGCGGGATCGACCTCGATACGCTGGAAACCTTCCACAACGCAATCGACGGGATCCTGGACGAAGCGGACGTGTCCAACGGCGCGTCGTATACGTTGAACGTGTCGAGTCCGGGACTTGACCGTCCTCTCAGGACCGAACGCGATTTCGAGCGGGCGATGGGCGAAGAAGTCGAGGTCAGGCTCTTCAGTCCCATGCAGGGAAGAAAGAATCTCGAATGCGTTCTCACGGGGTACGACGGAAACAACGTCGTCCTGAAAGAAGGGGAAACGGAATTCAAACTTCCCCTCAACAAAATAGCGAAGATCAATCGGGCGATCAAGTTCGAGTAATCGTAAATTATAAGGAGATAAACGATGATCAATAAGGATTTCTTCCTGGCGATGGAAGAATTGGATTCCGAAAAGGGGATCAAGCCGGAAGTTTTAATCGAAACCTTGAAAAACGCTCTCGTATGCGCGTATAAAAAGCAGTCCGGCGACGCGAGCGACGTCGAGATCGACATGAACCCCGAGAAGAAATCGGTCAAGTTTTACGCGGTCAAAACCGTCGTCGAAGAGGTCAACGACTTCGATAAGGAAATTTCGTTGGAAGAGGCGAAAGA
>CAMAJQ010000096.1 GCA_945835865.1 uncultured Clostridia bacterium | reverse complement strand
TCCCCTTCGATCCCTTTCAAGACAAAACGGCCGGCGGAGCAGCGAATTCTATCGCTGCTCCGCCGACCGTTTTCCGTTCCCGTAAAAGAAGGGAAAAGAAACCTCCCGGCAGAAAAATCACATTGCGACCATTTTCCTGTCCGCGTAAGACCTCAACAAAAAGGAAGCGGCAACCGCCCCCGCGGCGTAAAAGGCGGTCAGGGCGAGAGAGGATGCCATCGGCGAACCGAGCGCGAGACAGGAGACCACCGTCGGGACGACGGAAAGGATGATCTCCCCCATGGAGACGAGCATCGCGACGAAGGACGCCGCGCTCTGCTTGATGAGTTTGACCTCGTTCTCCCAGTCGAAGGAGGCGAAGCGGATGCCGACCGCCGAGACGAGCACGTTGTTCAGAAGCGCGGCGGCCGCCACGAGCAGTAAATTGACGACGATTTCCACACCGCTCAGCCCCGTCGCGACCCCGAGCACGACCGAAGCGACGAGTGAGACGGGCACCGAGACGAGCACGCAGAAGACGATCTTCGCCCTGACGATCGTCCACGGGCGGAGGGGACTCGATCTGAGGATCCAGAACGCTTTCCCTTCCAGCGAAAGGGAAACGCAGGCGTAAGTGAAAAACTGAACGCCGAACATGGGGATCAGAACGGCGACGACGCCCGCCATCTCTTTTGGGATCCCGCCTCCGCCCATCAGGACGATGACCGAAAAGACGACGACCATCAGCACGCCCGACGCCGAATTCATGACGATCATCGGAGAGGAAAAGAACTTTCTGCACTCTTTTCTGACCAGACACGCCGTCAGCGAGGAATTGTCTTTCCTCTTGCGCGCCGCAAAAGAGAATTTCTTCCCCGATCCGCGCACGGCGGACGCCCTCGCGTTGAGAGGACGGTAAAGTTTCGCCACGGCGAACGCGTAAACGGCGAACGCGACGACCGAGATCGCCATTCCGAGCAGCAGTTTTCCCCATTCCCCCGTGACGACGGGTTTGGCGAGCAGCGCGGAAGGCAGGAAGACCCTTTCGATTCCCGTCACGAGAGAGGCAACGGCTTCCTCGTCCTCGCCCAGAGAGAAAAAGAAGACGAAATACAGGGCGAAGAGGGCGACGCTCAGCACGAGTTGCAGAAGAGAAGCGAACCTGCCCCGCGGCGCAATCCAGGCGAACAGCGTCCCGATCGCCGCCCCGATGAGGACGGGCAGAACGGGTCCGAAAGGCAGGACGAGTATCAGCCGGACGAAAAAGAGCAAACCCGCCCCCGTCGTCACCCCGTAAACGAGGTTGGACGGAAGGAAGATCAGCGCGAAAAACACCGCGTTGGACAGATAGACGAAAAGCACCTTTTCGACGACGATCTGTACGGACGAAAGGGGAAGAGAGGACAGAAAAGCGTAATCTTTTCCGCCGAAGACGAGTCCGCGCACCTGCCCCGTCGCGTACAGCAGAATGATGACGCTGGCGACGGCGTACGCGACGGACGTGACCGATTCACTCGCCCCCGGGGGCAGAAAACCTTCCTTTTCCCCGACCTGCGTCATGAGGACGAGCCCGAAGGTATAAAAGGCGGAAAGCCCGATCGTGAGCGCGGCGATCATTACGATCAGCGCGATCCCTCCCGCGAGTTTCGCCCTGCCCGAGCGGTCCTTTCCGTGCAGCATCTTGTTCACGCCGAAAAGCGAAAGCATATCGGCTTTCAGCAGCAGGAAGATCTCAGCCATGATTCGTCAACTCCAGGAAGAGGTCCTCGAGGCTTCCCGCCGAACCGATGACCTGCGCCGTCTCGCCGCAGGCAACCAGCCTGCCGTTGTCGATAATGGCGATCTTATTGCAGAGTTTTTCAGCGACTTCGAGCACGTGCGTGGAGAAAAACACCGCGCCGCCCTCCCGGCAGCGTTCCGCCATGATCTCCTTCAGATCGTGCGAGGCGTTGGGATCCAGCCCGACGAAAGGCTCGTCGAGCACCATCAGCAAGGGCTTGTGCACGAGGGCGGAAACGACCGCGAGTTTCTGTTTCATTCCGTGGGAATAGGTGGAAACGAGATCGCCAAGCGCCGATTCGATGCCGAACGTCCGCGCGTATTTCTCCATTCTCTCCCTCTTGTCCTCCGCTGACACCCCGAAGACGTTCGCGATGAAATCGAGGAACTGATACCCCGTCATATATTCGTAGAGATCGGGATTATCGGGTATGTACGCCGTCACCTTTTTGCAGGCGACGGGATCGTCCTTGACCGAAACGCCGTTGACGAAGATATTCCCCTCGTCGAAATCGAGCGCGCCGCAGACGGCTTTGATCGTCGTAGACTTTCCCGCGCCGTTCCGCCCGATAAAGCCGAAGATATCCCCGCTCTCCACTTTGAGGTTGAGGTCCTGCACGGCGACCTTCCCCCCTTTGTACGTCTTTGAAAAATGAACGATTTCCAGCATGCTGCCTCCTGTCGCCGCAGACTTCTTCCGCGGCGGAAGGGCGTCTTCCGGTCTTCCGACCGGCAAGCCGTCCTTTTCCGTATGATTCCGGTTCCGTCCGGTCGATCCGAAGATTGACCTTTCTTTTATTATATTCCCGGCTTCCCCGGGTTGTCAAGCGTTCGGAAGGGATATCCGCGGAGGGGAACCTCACCGTCCGCCTGCGGGGGTGACCCCTCCGCCCGGCTTACTCCGCGGCGTTCTCCCCTTCTCTTCCGTCCTGCTCTCTCCGTATATTATAGCGACCGAACGGTCGGTTGTCAACAGTTTTCCGCCAAAAAAACGGAAAAAGAAAACCCTTCTCCGCGAGGGGAAGAGAAAAGAAGGAAAAACTTCCTGAAACAAAAACGTTGCGGGCGATATCCCCGCGGCGAGGGGGGGACGGGGCTTTACCGTCCCGCCCGTCCCCCGATCTTTCTTCCGTCCGCAGACCGACCTTTTTTCTCGCGGACGTATACGTTCAGCGCGATCCCGAAAACGAGCCCGCGCATGACGGCGTACAGCCAGACGAGACAGACGATGACGGCGGCGAGTTTGCCGTACAGTCTGTCGTATGCGGGGAAAAACCGCAGATAGAGGGTAAAACAGAGAGTAAACGCCACCCAGAACCAGAAGGTGAACGCCACCCCGACGAAAATATCCTTCCATCCCGCGCGGAAGGGACAGGCGAATCTGTGTATGACGACGAGACATAGCACCGCGGCGAACACGGAAAAGACCGACGAGGCAAACCGCGCTGCGGCGCCCGCCGAAAAGACGGAATTGAGGGCGACGCCCACGCCCGCCGCGAGCAGAATGAGCAGTTGCAAAACGAACGTGACGACGAAAGAGAGGGCGCGCATGAGAAAGAATCCCTTCTTCTCCCGTCTGCCGCCGTACATTTCCCCGCCGATTTTTTTAAGATAGAAAAAACAGGTGGCGGAAGAATAGGCGTTCGCGATAAAAAAGATCAATCCCGCCGGGACGGTTCCGACGTTGGTGTCCCGTATCAGTTCGTCGAGAACTTCTCCCGTCTCCGCCGGCGCGAAGGAGAGTGAGGGGCGGAATTCCAGACCGAAAAAAGCGAAGGCGCGGAAGAGCAGAAAGAGCAGGGGCACCAGTCCGGCAAGCAGAAAATAGGAGAGGCTCGCCGCGTACAGACTGATCTTTTTCTCTTTCAGAAAGAGATAAAAATCCCCTATCGCTTTCACCGACCTCGCAAGCCTTCCCTTCTTTTCCCCTGCTGCGGCAAGACCTTCCGCCTTTTTCTCTGCCGCGGGAAGACTTTCCTCTTTTTTTCCCTTTTCGGGAAGCGCGTCCTTTTGCCGGGCGCTTTCCGCCCGCCCCGGGAGCGCGCCCCCGCGGATCTCCCCGCCCCTTCCGCTCTTCTCTTTTTTCTCTCTTTTCTTCACGGAAAAAAGTATGCCCGATTCCGCGCTTTTTTCTCCTCGGAAAACGCTTTTCCGGGCGGAACGCCTTCCGAAGGGGAATTCCCCAAAAAAACGCCCTTTCCGCGTATATCTTTCACGATTCGCGGCAAAAATCATGGTATATTGTTCGGGAAGAAAAGGGGAAAATCCCGTCGCGGCGACCGAATCGCCCCCGCGCGGTTCTCCCCGCACGAAAAAAAGGGCGGAAAAAAGCGTCCGCCCGAACGAAGAAATAGCGCCCGCCGCGCACGGAGTGTTGCATGCAAACGATATTCGAACTCGTGATAACCCATTCGGAACGGCTTTTCCTCGCCGTCGGTTTTCCCGCCGTGGCGACGGCGCTCGCCGCCGCCTATCTCGCGTTTTCTGTCCCCCTGCTCGTCGCGGGGTTTTTCTCGGACAAAACGGCGGGAAAGGACAAGACCTGGTGTCTCGTCGTCCTTCTGCTCGTCTTCCTTCTCCAGCTTGCCGCCGCCGCATGGGAAACCGCTCTGAACGGATCGCCCTTCGTCGGCGGACGGTTGAAAAGACTTCTTCTCCCCTCTGCGCTCGATTTTTCGTGCGCATGCGTCTGCGCCGCCCTTCTCTTTCTCCGCCCGTCCGTCGGTCTGACCCCGAAAGAGAAGAAAATCGTCGACCGCCTGATCGGCGGGCAGCCGGAAGTTTCTTCCGGTTTTCCCTCGGAAGAACTTCCTCCTTCCGCCGTTCCGCGCGCTTTCTCCGCGGCGGGATGCGTCCGCAGAATCGAAAAAATACAGACCTATAAGCCGATAGACGATCTTTCCGACAATATCGACCGCCTCAATTACGCAAAGATCCTCTCGTATATTTCCTCTCTGTCCCGTTGCAATCTGTCCTTCGTCGAAAAAGACGAAATCGAAAAACTTTCCGAAGACGTGCGGAAGTTTTCCGTCCGCCGTCCCACCGATTACGAACGCTCGGTCCTGAGCGGCAGACTGCTCTCCCTCGTCAAGATGCTCGTCAAATACGACGTATCCTGACGCCGCTTCTTCCGCCTTCGGTCTGACGGGCGCAATAT
>CAMAJQ010000095.1 GCA_945835865.1 uncultured Clostridia bacterium | reverse complement strand
GGACAGAAGAAACAGCGACAATCCGACCGGGTCGGGTTTTATCGACAGCAACATCGTCTATTTCAAGGCGAACAAAAACTTTATGTTCCCCGTCAAGTGCGAGAAGATCCGTATGCAGGTGACGAGCTCCACCAACGCCATCGATAAACTGCAGAACGGAGAACTCGACTATATCGTGCCGCAGTTCACCAAAGCCAATTACAGCAGACTGCAGAAGCTTTCCGATCAGGGCATCGAGATCGCGGACGCATGGCAGCTCGGTTACGGCTATATCGGCGTCAATGCGGGTAAAGTTCCCAACATCAACGTGAGAAAAGCCATCATGTCCGCCATGCAGACCTCCCTTGCTCTCAGTTTCTACGAGGCGGGCACCTGTAAGAACATCGACTGGCCGATGTCCATGGAAAGCTGGGCTTATCCCCGCGACGCGAGCGGTGCATCCAAGCCGAACGGACACGATTACGCCATGTGGACGACGATTGATGCGGCGAAAAAGAAGATCCAGAAATACATGGATCTCGCCGGCGTTACGGCGGGCAGCAGCGAACTCGACATCACCTTTACGATCGCCGGTTCGTCCATCACCGAACACCCGACCTATCCCGTCTTCAAACAGGCTGCAGAGCTCCTCAACGATATGGGCTGGGATATCGAAGTCGTCGCGGATACCTACGCGCTGACCAAACTCGCGACGGGCTCGCTCGCCGTCTGGGCGGCTGCCTGGGGTTCTACCATCGATCCCGATATGTATCAGGTCTACCACAAGAATTCTTCGGCGACCTCCGTCTATTCCTGGGGTTACCGTGAAATCAAGGAGAGTCCGTCGACTTATCCCGAAGAATACGCCATCATCAACGAACTGAGCGATATCATCGACTACGCGAGATCCATCGACGATAAAAAAGATAGAACTGCGCTCTACGAAGAGGCGATGAGTCTCGTGCTCGACCTCGCGGTCGAACTTCCCGTCTATCAGCGTAAAAATCTGTACGCCTTCAACAGCAAAACGGTCAAAGGCTTCAACGTCAACGTCAACCCCTATTCTTCTCCGCTGGAAAAGGTCTGGGAACTCGAGCTCGTAAAATAATCAACGAAAAAAGGCTTCTGTGCGGCGTAAAGAACTTTTACGCCGCATAGGCGGTCAATGAGGTTTCAATGCTGAAATACATTTTGAAGAGATTGGGGGTTTCTCTCCTGATACTTCTCGGCGTTTCGGTCATTCTGTACGTTCTTCTCCGGTGTATGCCGGCGAGTTACGTCGATCAGAAGATCGTCGCGCTCAATCAGTCGGGCGGTGTCTCGGAAGAGTTGATCGCTCAGCTCAAACACGCGTACGGGCTTGATACGTCCATTATCAAAGGGTATTTTAACTGGCTCGGGAACGTCTGCCGTCTGGATTTCGGAAACAGTTTCCAGAACAACCGTCCCGTTCTTCAGGAGATTTTCAATAAGGACAGGATCGGAACGTCCTTCATCGTCGCGGCGATTTCCACCGTGTTCGAGTTCCTGATCGCCATTCCTCTCGGCATCACGGCGGCAACGCACCAGTATTCCATCCGCGATTACGTCGTGACCGTCTTCGTCCTCGTCGGAATCTCTCTTCCGTCTTTCTTCTTCGGACAGATCCTCAAAGATCTCTTCGCGAACAAACTGAAATGGTTCCCCGTTTCCGGCATGAGAGATCCCAATCTCTCTCTCGAAGGCTGGGATCTGTTCGTCGACTATCTCAGGCATATGTTCCTGCCCATTCTGACGGTCGTCATTCTCAGCATCGGTTCGCGCATGAGAATGACGAGAACGAATATGCTCGAGGTCCTCAATTCCGATTACATAAGGACCGCCCGCGCCAAGGGTCTGAGCGAACGCAAAGTCATCTATAAACACGCTTTCCGCAATACGCTCATTCCGCTCGTCACGAGTCTCGCGGGGTTGATCCCCTCTCTCTTCTCGGGCGCGATGATCACCGAGTCGGTCTTCGACCTGACGGGTATCGGAAGTTACGCCCTCAAGGCGATGACCTGCGGCGATATCCCGGTCATAATGACGTATAATATGTTTCTGGCATTCCTGTCCGTCATCGGCGTTCTGATGTCCGACCTGATGTACGGAATCGTCGACCCGCGCGTCAAACTTGCATAGGAGGGGAGTTATGGAAGAAAACAAAGAGAAAAAAGAAGAACTCCTTTCCGAAGAAGTTTCGGCGTCGGAAAACGCGGAGGTTCTCGGCAACGTCGAAGACTCCGAAATTCCTCTGGATCAGAACGTCAAACTGATGAGCCCCATGCGCATGATCCTGAGACGGTTTTTCCGTTCCAAACTGTCCATTGCGGGTCTCGTCATGCTTGCCGCGCTCTTTCTGTTCTGCTGGGTAGGTCCTCTGTTTTATCACGTATATTCTCCTACGGAAACGGATAAGAACGGGGTTTCCTATACCACCTACGATATCGTCATGGAGGACGGCACCGTCTTCAAACAGATCGTCGTGCAGAAGAAGGACATGAACGACCTTGCCCCCCCGTCGTCCAAACACGTTCTCGGAACGGACGAACAGGGTATGGATATCTTCACCCGTCTGATGTACGGCGGAAGGCTTTCTCTCGGTCTGAGTTTCCTCACGGTATTTCTGGTGTCCGCCCTCGGCATCATCATGGGCGGTATCGCCGGGTTTTACGGGGGCGTCGTCGACAATATCATCATGCGACTGTGCGACGTCCTGATGTGTCTGCCGACCCTTCCGCTCATGCTGATCATCGGTACCGTTCTGAGAGCGAACGACGTTCCCGGGAAATATTATATCTATCTCCTGATGATCCTTCTTTCCCTCTTCTCCTGGACGGGTATGGCGCGTCTCGTGCGCGGTCAGATCCTCTATCTGAGAGAGCAGGAATACATGGTTGCCGCGGAGGCAATGGGTTTCTCGGCTGCGAGAAAGATCTTCAAGCACCTCATTCCCAACATTCTCCCGCAGATCATCGTTTCGATGACGCTGTCTCTCGGAAGCATGATCCTGTACGAATCCACCCTTTCCTATCTCGGGCTGGGCGTACAGCCGCCGAACGCGTCCTGGGGTACCATGATCGAGATCATTTCCAAGAGATCGGATATTCTTCAGAACAACCTGAACGTGTGGATGCCCTCCGGTATCTGCATCATCATAGCCGTTCTCGGCTTTAACTTCATCGGCGACGGACTTCGCGACGCGCTTGATCCCAAACAGAGGAGATAAGCATGGAAGAGAAAAAGAATAAGCATTATCTCAGCGGGAAAGAAGTTCGGGCGATCGCAAAAGCCAACGCCAAGGAAATGCGCCGGCTGGAAAAGGAAAAGAACCGCAAGTGTCCCAAATCGGAATATACCACCGAGATGAAGGATCCGAACAACATTCTCGAGATCGAAGATCTTCATTCCTATTTCTTCACCGATCAGGGTGTCGTCAAGGCGGTCAACGGCGTTTCGTTCGAGATCCCCGTCAATTCCACCGTCGGTGTGGTCGGAGAGTCCGGTTGCGGAAAATCGGTCACTTCGATGTCCGTCATGCGCCTTTTGCAAGGACCTACCGGTCAGATCGTTTCGGGATCCATCCGTTTCAAGGCGGACGATTACAAGAGAGACGAGCACGGAAAACTGATTCCCGTCTACGAAAAGGACGAGAAGGGCGAAGTGATTTACGACGACGTTCTCGACAAGAAAGGTAACGTCGTCCTCGACAAAGACGGCCGTCCGAAGCAGAAACCCAGACAGAAAAAAAGGGAAAACGGCATCGGCGTCTACGAGATGGAGGAGAGGGTTTTCGATATCGCAAAAATGCCTATCCGCGAGATGTACCAACTGCGCGGCAGACAGATGGCGATGGTCTTTCAGGAACCCATGACTTCGTTAAACCCCGTTTTCACCATCGGGGATCAGCTTGACGAGGTTTCCTTCCTGCACGTACCCGGTGCAACCAAGGAGATCGCGAAAAACCGCTCGATCGAAATGCTCAATCTGGTCGGCATCGCCATGCCGGAAAGGGTGTACGCCTCCTATCCGCACGAACTTTCGGGCGGTATGCGCCAGCGCGTCATGATCGCCATGGCGCTCGCGGGCGAACCGAGGCTGATCATTGCCGACGAGCCGACGACCGCGCTCGACGTGACCATTCAGGCGCAGATCCTCGATCTGTTCAACGACCTGAAACGCAGGATCAACGGATCCATTCTTCTTATCACGCACGACCTCGGCGTCATTGCCGAAATGGCAGATTACGTCGTCGTCATGTACGCGGGCAGGATCATCGAAAGAGGCACGGCGTCCGAGATTTTCCATAACCCCCTTCATCCGTATACCAAGGGTCTTCAGAAGTCGAAACCGACCATGAAATCGTCCAGCGACACCCTTTTCAACATTCCGGGCAACGTGCCGAATCCCGTCAATATGCCCGATTACTGTTATTTTAAAGAAAGATGCGCCGAGTGCGTGGCGAAATGTTCGGGGGACTATCCCGGCATGATCCGCGTCAGCCCCACCCACTACGTTGCCTGCCATCTGTACGAAGGAAAGGAGATGAAAGATGAATAAGAACAATCCGGAAACCAATTCTTCCTTCGCAGAGGAGACGAACAAGGAGTTCGGCGGTTTCGACGATCTCGCCGAAGCGCAGAAGGAAATGCAGGCGAGAGAGGAAAAGATCAAAGCGGACAAGCTCCTTCCTCCCGACCCGGAAGCCATCCTCGAAGTCAGACATCTCAAAAAGTATTTCGTTCTCAAAAAGACCATCACGGGGAAAGCCCTTTCCACCCTGAAAGCGGTGGACGACGTCTCGTTCACGATGAAGAAGGGCGAGACACTCGGTATCGTCGGCGAGTCCGGTTGCGGCAAGACGACGATGGGCAGAACGGTCCTCAAACTTTATCAGCCGACGGACGGGCAGGTGTTT
>CAMAJQ010000094.1 GCA_945835865.1 uncultured Clostridia bacterium | reverse complement strand
ACGATGAGGACGTATTCTCCTTTGGGATTCTCCTCTTTGCTCACTTCCGAAAGGAGGAAGGTTTCCGTCCTTTCGTGCAGTTTCGTGATCTCTTTGACGGCGCAGCATCTCCGGTCGCCCAATCCGCGATACAGCGCGCCGATCACCCGATGCAGATCGTGGGGAGCGCAGTAAAAGACGAGGGTGGCTTCCAGATTCCGATACGCCGCGAGCAATTTTTCCCTCTCTGCGTTTTTCTCGGGCAGAAAACCGACGAACGCAAAGCGGGAACAATCCATTCCCGAAAGCAAAAGGGCGGGAACGAAAGCCGTCGCGCCGGGAATGACGGTATAGGGGATATTCCTTTCGTGCAGAAGAGAAGTCAGCACGTTGCCCGGATCGGAAACGCAGGGAGTACCCGCATCGGTGATCAGCGCGATTTCCTTTCCTTCTTCCAGAAGGGCGATCAGTTTTTCTCCTTCCGTTCTCTCGTTGAACTTGTGATAGGCGACGAGAGGTTTTCTGATCTCGTATCGGGAGAGCAGTTTGAGAGAAGTGCGCGTGTCCTCGCACGCAATGAGATCGACGGCGCGAAGCACCTCGAGCGCGCGGAGAGAAATATCTTTGAGATTCCCCACGGGGGTTGAGACGAAATACAGCATGACCCTTCCTTTTATTATATAATGATTATGCGGAAACCTTCCGGCCCGTCGCGGAAAAGCGTTTCCGGACGAAGAACGGAATTTTCCGTTTCCTCCCCTCACGAATGGAAACGGAAAACTTCAGTCGCAGTCTTCCGTTGCCGATCTCCGCCGTCCTCCCCTCCGCCGGGAAAAACTTTCCGCGGAATCGGAAGTCGTTGAAAAAAGTCCGGTTATCGGGTTATACGACGGTTTCCGTCGCCGAATTCCGCAGGGGCGGCAGGATGCGGAAAGCAGGACTTTTTCCTTTTCTTCCCTCCGCCAGAACGAGATAAGGCTCTTCTTTGGAACCCGCGTAAACGAAGCGGAGCGTGCAGGGTTCCAGACCGTGTTCTCTCATTCCGCAGAGCAGATCGCACAACCGTTCCGCGCGGTGACAGATGCACAGCCTTCCTCCGAACCCGAGCAGGCGGGAGGCGGTGGCAAGGATCTCGTCCAGCGTGATCGCGATCTCGTGCCGACAGAGAGCGATACTGCTTTCGGGATTCCGGATCCCTCCCCCTTTCTTCTGATAAGGGGGATTGCATAATACGAGAGAATATTTTCCGTTCAATTCTTTTCCCGCATCCTGCGCCCTTCCGCAGAAACACCGCATTTTATCCGAGAACCCGTTATACTCGATCGTTCTTTGGCAGAGCGTAGAGAGTTCTTGCTGTAATTCGAAGAAATCGACGGAGAGGGTCGTCTTTTCGTTCAGCGCGAAAAAATGCATGCCGACGATCCCGCTCCCTGCGCAGAGATCGGCGACGACGTCTCCCTTTCTGCCCGAGGCAAAGCGGGAGAGCAGAACGGAATCGCTCGAAAAGCGGTAGAGATTTTTATTCTGTACGATTTTATATCCGCCGATCATCAGATCTTCCAGCGTTTCGTTTTCACCGAGTTCCACGGCAACCTCCTTTTCCCCGACGGGGGTGGAAACCAAAGAGCGGTCTCCTCGCCCGCGTGCGCGGACGGCACGGTAAAGAAAAGTCTTCCTCCGGAATGGGGGAAGACTCGTTCAGAGACGCTTTCCGATTATTCAGCGTCTACAGGCGCGCCGACGGGGCAGGTTTCCGCACAGGAACCGCAACCGATGCAGGTTTCGGCGTCGATAACGTACTGCGTTTCTCCCTGCGAAATAGCAGCCACCGGGCAGTTTTCGGCACAAGCGCCGCAAGAAATGCAAGCGTCCGTAATTTTGTATGCCATCTCGTGATTACCTCCGTTTTAGTGTATCAACGTCAAACCACCTGCCGCCTGAGACGTCAAAAAATCCCGTTTGGCTGCCGGACGGAAAGGAAACCCGTTATGAGACCGCTTTCCCCGACGCTACCGACAGTTTTCCTGATCATACGTATTATAACATATTTTTTCGCTTTTGTACAGGATTTCGTTCTCTTTTTCTTTATTTTTTTAACGAAAACCCTTTCTCATCCGACGATCAGGGATTTCCCCGTCATTTCGGCGGGGATCTCCTCTCCCATAACCTGCAACAGGGTGGGAGCAAGATCGGCGAGGATCCCGTCCTCGCGCAGTTTCACGTTCTTAAACTGCTCGCTGACGAGAATGACGGGAACGCGGTTGGTGGTGTGAGCGGTGAACGGCGATCCGTCCTCGTCGATCATCCGATCGGCGTTGCCGTGATCGGCGGTGACGATGCAACTGCCCCCTTTGGCGAGAACGGCGTCGGTGATCCGCCCGATGCAGGCTTCCACCGTAGCAACCGCGCTGACCGCCGCCTTCTCGACCCCGGTATGACCGACCATATCGCAGTTGGCGTAATTCAGAATGATCACGTCGAACCGGTCGGACGCGATCTCCTCGAGCACTTTTTCCGTCACTTCGGGCGCGCTCATTTCCGGTTTGAGATCGTAAGTCGCTACCTTGGGAGAAGGAATGAGGTCGCGGTATTCGTTCTTTTCGGGCGCTTCCACTCCCCCGTTGAAGAAAAAAGTGACGTGCGCGTATTTTTCCGTCTCGGCGATGCGGAGTTGGGTATAGCCGCGATCCGAGAGATATTTTCCGAGGGTGTTGTGAAGTTCCTGCTTGCGGAAAGCGATCGCCGCGTGACGGAAGGTCTCGTCGTATTTGGTAAAACCGACGTAGCAGAGATCGAGATATCCCGTTTTTCTCTCAAACCCGGAGAACTCCTCTTCGGTGAACGCGCGGGTGATCTCCCTCGCCCTGTCGGGGCGGAAGTTAAAGAAGACGACGGAATCTTCCTTTCCGATCAGGGCGACGGGCTTTCCGTTTTCAACGACGTTGGTGGGAAGAATAAATTCGTCCGTCACGCCTTTACGGTAACTGTTTTCCACCGCTTCTTTGGCGGAAGAAGCCCGTTCCCCGTTGCCGAGGGTCAGCATTTCGTACGCCTTGACCACCCTCTCCCAACGGTTGTCTCTGTCCATCGCGTAATATCTGCCGCAGACGGAAGCGATTCTGCCGACGCCGATCTCCCGCATCTTCTCCTCGAGTTCCGAAACGAAGTCGATTCCGCTCGTCGGCGGGACGTCTCTCCCGTCGGTAAAGCAATGTACGTAAACTTCCGTGAGTCCTCTTCTCTTCGCCATTTCGAGAAGGGCGTAAAGATGGGTGATATGGCTATGGACGCCGCCGGAAGAAACCAACCCGTAGAGGTGAAGTTTTTTGCCTTTCTCTTTTGCCGAATCCATTGCGCGGATCAATTCTTCGTTTTTGAAAAAGTCTCCGTCTCCGATGGCCTTCGTGATGCGCGTGAGATCCTGATAGACGATCCTGCCCGCGCCCATATTGAGATGTCCGACCTCGCTGTTTCCCATCTGCCCGTCGGGAAGCCCGACGGAAAGCCCGCTCGCGCCGAGCGACGCCGAAGGATAAGTGCGGGAAAGTTTTTCGATCACGCCCGCGCCCGCTTCGTACACGGCGTTTCCTTTGTGTTCGGGATTCAGCCCGTATCCGTCCATAATAAAAAGACAGACGGGTCTCGTATTCATTTTTTTCATACTTTGCAAGAACTCCTTTCGTTCAACTTTGCCTGCGGAAAACGCCCGCGGGCTTCTTTCGTTTTTCCTATTTATTATACCCCAAAAGGGAAGAGAATCAAAGCGAAATCGCGTCCGTTTTAAAAAAAACGGAAATCGTTTTCACGCCTCTTCCGATAAGAGCCCCGAGGGATCAGAGAGGCTTGCGATCGGCAAGCGCGCGGGAAATGGTCACTTCGTCCGCATATTCGATCTCGCTCCCGATCGGGATCCCGTGCGCGAGACGGGTCACCTTGATCCCGAGAGGCTTGAGCAGAGAAGAGATGTACATTGCCGTCGCCTCCCCTTCCACGTCCGGATTGGTCGCCATGATCACCTCGTCGACGCCTCCTTCCGAAACCCGGGAAAGAAGTTCCCGGATGCGGATATCGTTCGGACCGACGCCGTCCATCGGACTGATGACCCCGTGAAGAACGTGATACACGCCTTTGAATTCGTGCGCCTTTTCCATTGCGACGACGTCCTTCGGTTCCTTGACGACGCAGATGACCGAGCGGTCGCGCTCGCGACAGATATCGCAGACGTCCCCCTCGGCATAGTTCCCGCAGATCTTGCAGTAACGCACTTCTCTCTTGGCGCGAAGAATGGCTTCCGCAAAGGCTTCCGCCTCTTCGTTTTTCATGTTTATCACCTTATAGGCGTATCTCTGCGCCGTTTTTGCACCGACTCCGGGCAGTTTGGTGAACTCGTTGATCAACCGCCCGATCGGCTCGATAAAAACCTTCATCTCTTACAGCAATCCGCCCGCGCCGCCGAACGCGCCCATTTTTTCCTCGTACATTTTTTCCGCCTGTTCGTACGCGCCGTTGAGGGCGGCGACGATCAGATCTTCCAGCATTTCCACGTCGTCCGGATCGACCGCTTCGGGGGAAATGGAAAGAGCCTTCACGACCTTTTTGCCGTTCACGGTCACTTTCACGAGTCCGCCGCCGCTTTCGCCGACGATTTCCGCCTCCTCGAGTTCTTCCTGCGCCTTTGCCATCTGTTCCTGCATTTTCTGCGCCTGTTTCATCAACTGCTGCATTTGCGCTCCGCCGCCGAAACCGCCGAAGCCTCCTCTGTATCCTGCCATACGAATCTCCTTTCAGCGCCTGCCGTAACCGACCGAAGGTCCTCCCCGCGGTCCGTTCCGGCACGGTCTGATCTTTTTTATTTTTTTCTGGCGGTCCTCCGCCTTTTTTCCTTACGATAAAACCTTTTTTTCCCCCTTTCCGGGCGGACCGTTTCCGTGGTCATTCGGTGCGCACGGCCG
>CAMAJQ010000093.1 GCA_945835865.1 uncultured Clostridia bacterium | reverse complement strand
GTGGCTCTTCCGGAGAAGACGCCGGAGCGATTTAAAAATAACTGACTTTGATCCTTTTTCCCATGGCGCGGAGACTCTTGGAAAGTTCCTCCACGAGATTCATCTTGATGTTGAAATTGATGGGAAGGTCGGGGTTCTGGTGCGCGGGGTTGATCGCCCTGCCCACGTAGAAATTGATATCCGTCGCTTCCTCGAAGAGCATACGGCAGATGAGCGAGGCGCCGTCCTTGCCGAAACTCCATTTTTCGTAAAGAGCGTTGTCCTTAAGAGCGTCCTTGGCGTACTCCACCACTTTGTTCATCGTGATGACGCCTTCCGTCACGAGATCCACCCCTTCGAGTTCCGCAATGGGAGGGACGTCGCTCCGGACGAATTCGAGCGAAGGTTTCAGTTCCTTGCCCAGATACTTCGCCGCAATGGAAGAGGTCGTTCCTCCGCAGACGATGTGTTTGCCTTCCTTGGAAAAGAACAGAGACATCATGCGGTCGGCGTCGTCCTTGACGGACGGAGGTCCGAAGAGAATGTTGACGGGTTCGCGCTTTCTTACCTTGATGACGCAAGCCGTCGTATCGTCGCCCGGTGTGCCGCCGTAAAGACTGTTGCACTCGTCCACGAGTATGGTGGAGAGCGTCTTTGCCGTATATCCGCAGTAAACGTAAGGGAGCATGAAGGAGATGATATCGTCCCTCTTCCACCCGAAATTATACTTCGTACCGAGACCCGCGTGCGGACACCCGTCGCTCATCAGAATGAAAATGTCTCCGTCTTTCAGAGGGATAAACGACTTATAGACCTTCTTTCCGCAGACGTTCATCTCCGTTCTGTGGTAGAGGTAGGGAGATCCTTCCCTCAGGACGATGACCTGCGGGTTGTCAAACTCGATGATCTCCGCCTGTTCGTTTTCCACGACGTGCACGATGGTGAACGTGGAATACGCCACCCCTCTCACCGAGCAGACGGGAAGGGTCGCCGCAATCGTCTCCACGCAATCGCCCAACGAAAGCCCCTCCGCCATCATGGTGGAGATGATCTTTGCCGTCAGGGTTGACAGAATACTCGCTTTTACGCCGCTTCCGAGCCCGTCGGCAAGTACGACGACGGAAGAATTCTCACCCTGTTCCACCACGTCCACGTGGTCTCCGCAGAGTTGTTCGCCGACGTGATTGATGCTTTTGTAACCGATATCTACGCAAAGATCATTCATCGGAGATCGACTCCTTGAGTTTGGTCAGCGCAATCTTGGTCTCCGCAGCCGTTTCGCCGAGAAGAGACGCGATCTCCTGAACGATGCGCATCTGCTTTTCCACGACCTTGTCGGCGACCTCCACCGTCTGACGGGAAATATTTTCCTTTTTCTCCCGTTCGGCTTCCTCGTCCGTGATATCTCTCATGATGCAGACGATCAGGTGATAAGTGCCGTCGTAAACGACCGTCTGTTCCACGTATTTCTTATATTCGGCAAGATACGTCCTCTCGTCCCGCACGCTCCGCTTGCTGGCGAGCACCCTGCGGAAGACGCCCGTATCGAGGATGCGGTCCACGTTCGCGCCGAGCACGTCGCTCGCCGCACGGATGTTCATGATCCTCCTCGCCGCGTCGTTGATCTGCTGAACTTCGAGTTTTTCGTTGAGGACGATCAGCCCGTTGGGGGTATTGCTCACGATACAGTCGGAAAAACTCTCCGCCTTGTCCTTCAGATAGGGAAGGCACATGGAGATCTCGGCTTTTCCCTGATAGATGGCGACGGCTTTGGCGCGGCAGGTATCGTACCCGCACGAACCGCAGTTAAGTTCGTCTTCCTTTTTGAACTTGCCCATCTTATGGAGAATATCGGAGATCTCGCTCTCGGTCGGAAGGGCGGTCTTCTTTTCGATGACCGTCATGTTCTTTCTGAGCGCAGCGCTGTCGGGCTGAGGGACGGTGAAATCTTTCTTGCCCGCGTATCTCGAAACGAAGGCGTAATCGCGGACGGGCGAACGGTGATATTTTTCCATCACCGGTCCGCCGACGCAACTGCCGACGCACGCGGACATCTCGATGAAGCATTTATGTATTTTCCCGCTGCGGATATCCTCGAGGGCGGAGATGCAGTTTTCCACTCCGTCGATGGCGAGATAGGTGTAATCCGCCGTCTGATCCATCGTCTTGAGAATGCCGCCCGTCGTCGGGAAGAAGCGCGCCCTGCTCTCTTCCGTGCGGTCGGGATCGGGGGTCAGTTCCACTTTTTCCTCCCGGAACCAGTTCGCGAGTTCCTCGTACGTCAGCACGGCGTCCACAATGCCCTCGTAATAAGCCGCCTCGTCCTTTTTCGCGACGCACGGTCCCACGAATACGACCTTGGCGTCCATGGTCCGATTTTTGATATCGACCGCATGCGCCTGCATGGGGGACAGAACGTCCGCCAGAGAGGGAAGGGCGTCCGGATAGTATTTCTGGATCAGCAGGTTGATCGAATGACAGCAGGACGAGATGACGATATCCCGCGTTTCGACGGCGAGCATCTTCTCGTATTCCCGCTTGACGATGGTCGCGCCGATCGCCGTTTCCTCCACGTCGTAAAAGCCGAGTTTCTGCAACGCCTTTTTCATTGCGTTGATGCCGACGCCGTCGTAATTGGCGATAAACGACGGGGCGAGACTGACGACGACGGGGCTGCCTGACTGAAGAAGAACTTTCACTTTTTCCGTCTCGCTCGCAATCTCTTTGGCGTTCTGCGGGCAGACGACGAAGCACTGTCCGCAAAGAATACACTCGTTCCCGATGATATGCGCCTGATTGCCCGAAAAGCGAATGGACTTCACCGGGCAATGTCTGATGCATTTATAACAGTTTTTGCAATTCGATTTTTTTAAAGTCAGGCAATCCGACATACTCCTCATTCTCCCTTATCCGCGGCGACCGCGGTCATGACCTTATCGTTCCAGAATTCTCCGAAAGAATCCACGGTGACGCCCGGATATACGTTTTCTCCGACGGTGACCGTCACCCCGACACGATTGCATTTCCCCGCGCAGAAACTCCCCACGAGGGCGATTTCGTCTCCGAGACCATTTTCTTCCACCTTCTTCTCCAGAAGACCGACGATCTCGGGCGCGCCCTTCAGGTGGCAGGAACTTCCCACGCACACTCTCACGACGACCATATCAGGAAACCCTCGCAAGCACTTCGCTGCGGAAGAATTCTTCCGTCGTCTCGGGACTGACCGAGAAAAACTCGTCGTCGACGGTAACGCATACGCCGTCCTTGCATCTGCCCATGCAGAAAGTTCCGCCGAGTTCCACTTTGTCCTTCAGCCCGTTTTCGCCGACGAGCCTCTGCAGTTCTTCCACTACCTGCCGGGATCCCTTGATGTGACAGGAACTCCCGATACACACAGTAACTTTGATCATATTTCTCTCCCGTATGCCGTTTTCCGGACGGCGCGCGGTCCGTCCGCCCCTGAGAGCCGCCCGTCCGCTTTAATTATATTGTACTATATTTTGAAAAACTTTTCAAGCCCTTGCATGACCATTTTACGATTTTTTTCGAAAAAACTCTCCCCGTTCTCCGAAATTCTCCCAAGCGAGGAAGAAAAAGGTCGGTTATCGCCTTATAGCATAACTTTTACCGTACGATAGCCGTAATAAAGCAACGCTGAAACGGCGTCCGCGTTCAATCTTTCTCCGCAGACGGCGACGGGAACGGCGGGAGGACAGGACAAGACGAGTCCCGAAAGGACGCGCCCCTCCGCCTCTTCCGTCGGGATCTCCTCCCACGGGGCGTAAAGGGCGTCGCGGATCTCCGCCGCCTTCCCGCAGACGACGGGAGACGGGACGCTCTCCTTCCCTGCGGCGGTTCTTTTCTTCAGCCCGAGCAAGGTTTTCTCCGCCTCGGCAAGGGATTCCTCCCGATTGCAGGGAGAAAGGAGAAGGACGATGAAATCGCGGTCGGCGTATTCCGCCTCGATCCCCTTGCTTCGCAGAAGGTCGGCGATCTCATTCCCCGTATATCCGTACGAAGCGGGACGGAGGGTCAGTTTGAGGGGTTCTTCCCCGTAAAGACCGTACCCCGCGTCGGCAAGGGAAGCCCTGAGCCTGCCCACTCTTTCCGCCGTGCGCTTCACCCCTTCGGCGTACGTCTTCGCCTTCCCGTTGAAATCGTCGAGCGAGGCGAGCAGGAGGTAAGAAGGACTGGTCGACGCGAAGAGATAACACGCAAAATCGGCGTTCTCCGCAAAGAACGCAGGGGCGGACGGAGCGACGTGCAGATACGCCGTTCCCGTCAGACAAGGCAGGGTCTTATGCGCCGATTCCACGCAGAGATCCGCCCCGAGCGCGACGGGATGGAGACAGGGGTCGGTAAACCTGAGGTAGGAGCCGTGCGCGTTGTCGACGGCGAGCAGAGCGCCGTGTTTTTTGCAGACTTCCGAAAGAGCGGAGATATCGCAGAGATGCCCGAGATAATCGGGCGAAGTGATAAAGACGGCAAAAGCCCCCGTGCGGGAAAGCGCCTGATCGACGGACTCAGCCGTCAGTCGGACGGAAAGAAGATTTCCGCCCTCCCCGTAAAGCCATTCGGGGGAAACGCCGTTAAGTCCGCACGCCGAAACGAAAGAGGAATGGACGTTTCTCGCCGCGAGAATCAAAGGGTTTTTCCCCGTCCGCAAAGCGTACGTTTTCAGGAGATAGACGAGCGCGCGGATGCCGAGGGAGGAACCTTCGCAGGAAAAGACCGTGCGCGCCGCACCGAAGATCCGCGCGGCGTTCTTTTCGCTCTCCGCAATGATCCCTTCGGGACGGTACAGAACGTCCGCCCCCTCGATCTCGGTGACGTCGTCCCGCGCGATATAGCCCCGACCTTTGTGACCGGGCATATAAAAACGGTGTTCCTTTTTTCTGTTCGCTTTGATGAAATCACGAATGGGAGTATTCACGTTTTTCTCCTTGCGGCTCCGCCGCACCCGATGCCAGACAAGATGAATACGAACCTTGCCAAAACGCCGTTATTTCCGCGCTTTT
>CAMAJQ010000092.1 GCA_945835865.1 uncultured Clostridia bacterium | reverse complement strand
TCAGAGAGAGTGCGACCGCCTTTTCGCAACCCTGCGTCATCGCGGCGAGCGCACCGTTGGGGTCGACAAAGAGAAAGACGGAGACGGAAAGGAGAAAAATCAGGGTAAAAATCACGTTCATGGTACAAGTTATGTAAAGTTTTGCCCGTTTATGTTTTACTTTTTCTTAAATTTCATGTATAATATAGATGTCGGAAGCGGTCGGGAGGATTCCCGCCGCGCAAGCACGTTCGAACGGAGGCCTTCAGGCATGAAACAGAAATATTACATCACCACGGCGATCGCGTACACGTCGTCGAAGCCGCATATCGGAAACACGTACGAAGCCATTCTCGCCGACTCCGTCGCCCGTTTCCGCAGAAGACAGGGCTACGACGTCCTCTTTCAGACGGGTACGGACGAACACGGTCAGAAAATCGAGGAAAAAGCGCAGAAAGCAGGGAAGACGCCCAAGCAATACGTGGACGAAGTTTCTTCCGAGATCCGGGCGATCTGGGACCTGATGAACGTCTCTTACGATAAATTCATCCGCACGACCGACCGCGACCACGAGGAGCAGGTCGCCGCTATTTTCAAGAAATTCTACGATCAGGGAGACATCTATAAAGGCTCTTACGAGGGTTGGTACTGTACTCCCTGCGAATCTTTCTGGACGGAAAGTCAACTCGTCGACGGCAAGTGCCCCGACTGCGGAAGAGAAGTGGGCAAAGCGAAAGAAGAGGCGTATTTCTTCAGAATGAGCAAGTACGCGCCCAGACTGATCGACTATTTCAACGAACACCCCGAATTCATTTCGCCTCGCTCGAGATGGAACGAGATGATGAACAACTTTCTCCGCCCGGGGCTTCAGGACCTCTGCGTTTCGAGGACTTCGTTCAAATGGGGCATTCCCGTCGGTTTCGATCCCCGCCACGTCGTCTACGTCTGGCTCGACGCCCTTACCAACTATATCACCGGGCTCGGCTATCGGGTCGACGGCGAAAGCGACGAAAAATTCAAGGAATACTGGCCTGCGGACGTCCACGTCATCGGCAAGGACATCATCCGCTTTCACACCATCTACTGGCCCGTTTTCCTGATGGCGCTCGGTCTGCCTCTTCCCAAGCACGTCTTCGGGCATCCCTGGCTGTTGCAGGAAGGGGGAAAGATGAGCAAATCCAAGGGCAACGTCCTGTATGCCGACGACCTCGCGTCCGTCTACGGGGTGGACGCCGTCCGCTATTACGTCCTCGACTCCATGCCCTTCGATAACGACGGACTGATCTCGTGGGATCTCATGACGGAAAAGATCAATTCCGATCTCGCCAACGTCTACGGAAACCTCGTCAAGAGGACGATCGCCATGAGCAACAAATATTTCGGCGGCGTCGTCGAAAGGGGAGGGGTCGATCTGCCCGTCGACGAGGAACTCAAAGAAGTTGCCTGCTCCGCTTACGGAAAGGTGAAGGAGTGCATGGATTCTTTCCGCGTCGCCGACGCCATCGACTGCGTGTTCTCCCTTCTGCGCCGGGCAAATAAGTATATCGACGAGACTTCGCCGTGGATCCTTGCGAAGGATCCCGCGGACGCGCCGAGACTGAAGACGGTCATGTACAATCTGACGGAAGCCATCGTCATCGCGACCTCCCTTCTCGAACCCTTCATGCCCGCGACGGCGGCGGAGGTCTGCCGTCAACTGAATACCGGACTCCGTCCTTTCGGAGAGATGGGGAAGTTCGGACTCTATCCAGACGGAACGAAAGTGGCGGAGGACGCCCCGGCGATCTTTCCGCGTTTCGACGCAAAAGAAGTCGCCGCGAAAGCCGAAGCCATCGCCGCAAAATACGCCCTTCCCGAACGGAAAGAAGAGAAAGAACAACCTGCCGCTCCCGCGGAGATCGGCATCGAAGACTTCATGAAGGTCAGCCTGAAAACCGCCCTCGTGAAGGACTGCGTGAAAATCGAAAAATCCAGAAAACTGCTCAAACTCACCCTTTCGGTGGGAGGCGAAGAGAGAACGGTCGCGAGCGGGATCGCCGAATATTATAAACCGGAAGAACTGATCGGAAAAAAGGTCGTCGTCGTGGCGAACCTGAAACCCGTGAAACTCTGCGGTGTGGAGAGCAGGGGAATGATCCTCTGCGCCGAAAAGGACGGAAAAGTGGTCGTCGTTTCTCCCGAGGATCCATCCCTTCCCGACGGCGCGACCGTGCGTTGACGGGATGTTCGTCGACGTACACGCGCACCTGAACGACCCGAAGTTCGCGGGAGAAGAAGAAAGGGTCGCCGATCTGTGCCTGCAGGCGGGCGTCGGGCTCGTCGTCAACGCGGGATACGATCTGAGCAGTTCGGAAAAAGCGAAAGAACTCGCCGAACGTTTTCCGTTTATGTATTTTACGGCGGGCGTTCATCCCGACCATGCGGGGGAACTCGACGGGGAAAGCGAAAAGCGGCTGATCGGTTTGCTATCCCATCCGAAATGCGTCGGAGTCGGGGAAATCGGTTTCGATTTTCACTGGAACGTTTACCCGCGCGACGTGCAGGAAAGGGCGTTTCTCCGCCAGGCGGAGATCGCTTGCCGGGAGGAGCTTCCCTTCGTCGTCCATTCCCGGGATGCGAGCGCGGCGACGACGGAATTTCTGAAAAAACACGCCGATCTCACGGCGCACGGCTTCGTTCTTCACTGTTACAGCGAGAGCGCGGAATGTGCGAAAGTCTACAGAAAACTCGGAGCGTATTTTACCTTCGGCGGGGTGATCACTTTCACGAACGCGAAGAAGGAAGAGGTCGTCTCTTCCATTCCTCCCGCGTACGTGACGACGGAGACCGATTGCCCCTATCTCGCGCCGCATCCCCTGCGCGGGACGAAGAATACGCCTGCCAATATACCGATTATCGTGGAAAAACTCGCTTCGATATACGGTATGACCGTCAAGGAAACGGAAAAAATCGCGGAAGAAAACGCAAGAAAAATATTCAAGAGGTTATAAGATGGACACGATCGTTTACGAACTCGGCAACAACCTTTATATCAACCTGACCAATCGATGTTCCAACGACTGCGAGTTTTGCGTGCGCAACGGAAAGACGAGTTATTACGGCAACGAACTGTGGCTGGAAAAAGAGCCCTCCGCCCAAGAAGTTCTCGCCGCCGTTCCGGACAAGAATTACGACGAAGTCGTTTTCTGCGGTTTCGGTGAGCCGACCTTCCGTCTCGGCGTCCTGCTCGAAGTCGGCAAAACGCTTCGCGCGCGGGGATACTGCGTGCGCCTGAACACCAACGGACAGGGAAATCTCATCAACGGCGAGGACATCGTCCCCGCGCTTGCGGGCGCCGTCGATTTCGTGAACGTCAGCCTCAACGCTTCCGATCGAGACCGCTATTTCGATCTTTGCCGCCCCGTCTTCGGAGAGGACGCTTTCGAGGAACTGATTTCTTTTGCCCGCAGTTGTAAATCCGCAGGCATCGCGACGACCTTTTCCGTCGTCGACTGTATCGGCGAAAAAGAAGTAGAGAAATGCCGCGCTCTCGCCAAAAAGGTCGGGATCCCCCTTCGCGTGCGGGAGATGATCGAGGACAGTTGATGTCGCTGAAGGAGATATTACAAAAGAATCATTTTACCTTTCAGAAGAGGTTCGGTCAGAACTTTCTGACGGACGCAAACCTGCTCGCCTCCATCGTGGAAAAGGCGGGGATCGGCGGAGAGGACGTCGTTCTGGAAGTCGGTTGCGGGGGCGGCACGCTGACCGCGGCGATTTCCGACCGGGCGAAGAGGGTGATCGGATTCGAGATCGACCGCAACCTCGAGCCCGTTCTGAACGAGACGCTGAAAGGAAGAGATAACGTGGAGATCTATTTCCGGGACGTGATGAAGATCCCGACGGGGGAACTCGAAACCCTCGCGGGGGGTGCGTACGCCGTCGTCGCCAATCTTCCCTATTATATCACCACGCCCGTGCTGATGAAATTTCTCGAGGAAGGAGAGCGCGTTTCCTCCGTCACGGTGACCGTGCAGGAGGAAGTCGCCGACCGGTTGTGCGCGAGACCCGGCACGCCCGAATACGGGGCGGTCACCGTCGCGGTGAACGCCGCAGGCAGTGCGGAGAAGGTGATGCGAATCGGCAGGAATTGTTTTTATCCCGTGCCGAACGTCGATTCCGCCGTCGTAAAGATTTCCGTCGACCGCGAAAAGTATACCCCTGCCGTTCGGCAAGCCGTCCGCTCCGTCGTCCGCGCGGCATTTCAGAGCAGAAGAAAAACGCTCGTCAACAATCTGATGCAGGCGTTCCGTCTTTCCCGCGCGCAGGCGGAAGAAGGCGTCAGGGATGCGGGGCTCGACGTTCTCTGCCGGGGGGAAACGCTCGGCGTGGAAGAATACGTCCGCCTTGCGGGAATTCTGTCCGAACGAGGATATCTCTGACGGACGGGCGGCGCAGCGAAAGATCGGAACGCCGCGTTTTTCCTCGGAATATCCGAAACGCAATCATTTTAAAAAAAACGAAAAAGGATCGACGAGTTTTTCGTCGGTCCTTTCAAACGTCCGGATATTTCATGGATACGGGGATTGCTTTCCTTTCAGTCTTTTCCGAAAGCGCGTTTTACGTGCGGCATTTCTCCTTTCGGGCGAGATATTCTCTCCGCTCGGTTCCGGGGATCACCCGAGACAGGCGGGAAAATTCGCTTTCAGCAGCGCGCACGCACGGAGGATCATGTTTTCCACCGCCTCGCCCGTTGCCGAGCCGTGTCCTTTCATGACGAGCCTGTTCACGCCGAGGAGGACGGCTCCTCCCTGCGTGTTATAATCGTATTTCTTTTTTACCTCGTCGATCGCTTCGTCCGCTCCGGGGATCCCTTTGAGTTTTTCCCTGAGTTCGGAGACGACCGCCTTCGCCGTCCCCTCGATGCATTTGAGAAGGATATTGCCGTGGAAGCCGTCGCAGACGACGGCGTCGGTCCTCCCGTTCAGGGCGTCGGTTGCCTCGACGTTCCCGATAAAGCGGTAGGGGAGGGATTTCAGAAGTCGGTGCGCTTCCTTCACCGATTCGCAGCCCTTGGTTTCTTCCGCTCCGTTGGAGAGCAGGGCGATGCGGGGGG
>CAMAJQ010000091.1 GCA_945835865.1 uncultured Clostridia bacterium | reverse complement strand
ATCGTATACGATGGAAAATTATAAGGAATTGTTCTCCACGCAGATCGCGGGCAGCGCGAGACACCCCGTTTATATCACCGATACCATCGTGAATACCGTCGTGCTCGTCTTCGGACAGGTGCTGCTCTCCATCTCCATTCCTGCATTTACCGCGTATATCATTGCAAAGTACGATTTCAAGTTGAAAAAACTCATCACGAATCTTGCGGTCATCGTCATGGTCGTACCGACGCTCGGTTCAACCGCCACGACCTACAATTTCATGACGAAACTCAACCTGATCAACACCTACCGCGGAGTCTTTCTGATGTCTGCGGGAGGCTTCGGATTCGGATTCCTTCTCTTTTTCAACTTCTTTGCCGCGATCCCCTGGGAATATGCGGAAAGTGCTTTTCTGGACGGCGCGTCCGATCTTCAGGTTTTCCTGCGGATCATGTATCCGCAGGCGGTTCCCATTATCACGGCGATCGCCATCACGAGTTTTATCAACCGCTGGAACGACTATATGACGGCGTATATTTACCTGCCGGACAATCCGACCATCGCGCTCGGCGTCAGTCAATTGTACGCCCGTATGAAAAACGCGCTGACTCTGCCCATCGCGTTCGCGGGGATGACTTTGCTTGCGACCGTGTCCCTGATCATCTTTGCGGTGTTCAACAAATTTATCATGAATAATCTTTCCGTCGGCGGAGTGAAAGGTTAAAAGGGAGAAATCAATGATCAAAAAAATTGTTTCTTTTTTGCTAAGTTTATCCGTTCTCTTGTGCATTCCGGCGTGCGGGCCGTCCGATACCGGCTCTTCCGCCGAGAGTTCCAAGGGGGCGACGTTGCCCGATTATGACAAAAAAAGCGAGGAATTATCAGTGAAAATTGCAGGCTGGGTGATCCCGGCGAACTTAGATGAGACACAGATCGGTTACCTGAAAGAAAGCGGGATCAGCGTTTTGCAGGCTGCGAGCGCGGGTTCAGGCACGCTCAGCATAGACGTTTCCACGGAATTATCAGAAAGCAACCGAACGCTGATGGAAACCCTGAAGCAGAACGATTTTTCCGTCCTTCTGCACATCCGGGGAAAGGACGCCGAAAGACTGGAATACGTTACCAACGTGACGGAATACGACGCGGTGCAGGGCCTTTGCTTTGACGAACCCGACAAGTCTCAGATCGACGCTATCGCTTCCCGTGTGGACAGTTACAACGCCAAAGCGGGAAACAAGGACTTGTTCGTCAATCTTTATCCTTCTCTTGCGACGGCGGTGAAAAACGATTTCGGGGGAAGTTATAAGGCGTACCTCGAGTATTTCTGCGAAAAGGTGCTCAGCCGTCTCACGGCGGGCGAAAAGTGGCTTTCGGCGGACAGATATCCGCTGACCTACGACAACAAGGGCGAGCCCTGTCTCGATACGGGGTGGCTTGCGGACGTCGAGGCGGTCGCCCTCGTTGCGAGACAATACGAAGAGGTGAAGACCAACTTCTTTATTCAGACGATGCCCTACGGCGGTGAAAAGAATTCCGGAGAAGTTCTCGGGTCGAGAGACAGGGTGCCGACTTACGAAGACGTAAGAATGCAGGAATATACTCTCATGACCTTCGGTTACGATATGATTTCCTGCTTCTGTTACGGTTCTCCCGTAGCGGGCGTGGAGTTCCTCGACAGACAGGTCGCCATGATCGACCGGGAGGGAAACCGCACCGATATCTATTACGCCGTGCAGAAGGTAAACAGGGAAATCCTCGCTTTCGATCACGTCCTCAAACAGTTTGATTGGAAGGGCGTGTTCACCAACGACGCGGGCGTGACGACGGACGGAAAGGAAAGAACGAAGAATTCTTCGTTTGCGGGACTTACGAGCCGTATGTCCCTCGCCGCTATCGACTCCCTCGCGGAGGTTACGACTTCCGCCGATACGCTTTTCGGGTATTTCATGGACGAGGAGGAAAACGTCGGATTTTCAGTCGTCAACTATAACGATTCTTCCGCCGGTCTTTCCGATACGGTCACCCTCCGTTTCAATCCCTCTTACGGTTTCCGCAACGCGATCTGTTACGTCGGCGGAGAAAAGAAAACCGTCAGTCTGAACGGGAACGCTCTGGAACTCGAACTGGGAGTTGGCGAAGGCGTCTTCGTGATCCCGTACTGAAAGGCGGAACGGCTTTGCATTAAAAAAGCAAAATAAGCGTTTAAAGAACCCGGACCGTGGCTTTTATCTGCCGATCCGGGTTCTTCTGTTTTTCAATGAAAACGGCACGGTCGTCACCGTGCCGTCGAAAGCGGATAAATTATCTGCCGCAGCAGTTTTTGAATTTCTTTCCCGAGCCGCACGGGCAGGGGTCGTTCCGTCCGATCGTCTGCGTGGATACGATCGGTCCGGAGGAGGAAGCGTCCCGGCTTCCGCCCGTTTCCACGAGATCCTTCTTTTCCTCTTTTTGCGGGACTTTACGGATCTCCGATTTGAGCAGGATGTTGGTGACGTCGTTCTGAATGCTCGCCGTCATTTCCTCGAACATTTCAAGCCCTTCTTTCTTGTAGGCGATCACGGGGTCTTCGTTGGCGTAGCCGCGGAGAGAAATTCCTCTCTTCAGGCGATCCATGGCGTCGATGTGATCGATCCACTTGCTGTCGACCACTTTCAGGAAGACGAAGCGTTCGAAATCGTTGAAGTCGATCCCCTCTTCCCGATACGCCGCGATTTTGTCTTCGTAACAGGAGATGACTTTGGCGATCGTTTCCTTGACGATGGTTTCGTAATCCCATTTTTCGAGGATCTCGTCGGTGATGAAAGAAGTTTCGGGGGGAAGCGCTTTTTCTTCGAGAGCGCGGTTGAGCCTGTCTTTATCCCATCCGGACGGCTCCTGTCCCTTGCTCACGTTGGAATTGATGATTTCCGTCACGTAGTCGGGAACGAGGTTGAGAACGTCCTGGTGAACGTTTTCGCCGCGGAGAACTTTCATTCTCTCTTCGTACATGACCTGACGCTGGGTGTTCATGACGTCGTCGTACTGAATGATATGTTTACGGATACCGAAGTTTTTGCCCTCGATCGTTCTCTGTGCGTTTTCGATGGAGCGGGAAAGCATTTTGGACTGGAGAGGGGTATCTTCGTCCACCTTGAAGGCGTTGTAAATACCCTGAAGACGTTCGCCGCCGAAGCGTTTGGCGAGGTCGTCTTCGAGAGAGATGAAGAAGAGGGAGGAACCCGGGTCTCCCTGACGGCCGGAACGGCCGCGGAGCTGGTTGTCGATACGCCGCGATTCGTGGCGTTCGGTGCCGATGATATGAAGACCGCCGAGCGCGATGACCTCTTCCTTTTCCTTATCGGTGACTTCGCTGTGTTTTTTGAGAAGTTCGCGATAGCGCTCGCGTACGGCTTTGATCTCGTCGGAAACGTTCTGAACGTAAGACGTGGCGGTCTCGATGACGTCGTCTTCGATGCCCTCGTTCTTGAGATCCTGTTTGGCAAGGTATTCCGGGTTGCCGCCGAGAAGGATATCCGTTCCGCGCCCCGCCATGTTGGTGGCGATGGTCACGGCGCCGAGTTTGCCTGCCTGCGCGATGATCTCCGCCTCGCGCTTGTGGTTTTTGGCGTTCAGGATGTTGTGCTTGATCCTGTTTTTCAGGAGCCACCTGGAGATTTCTTCCGACTTTTCGACGGTGACCGTACCTACGAGGACGGGCTGACCCTTTTCGTGCCGTTCGATGATCTCCTTGATGATGGCGCGCGTCTTGCCTGCCGAGGTTGAATAGATGACGTCCGGCATATCGATTCTCTGCACGGGCTTATTGGTCGGGATTTCAAGGACGTCGAGACCGTAGATGGTGCGGAATTCCTCTTCTTCCGTCTTTGCGGTACCCGTCATACCGGAGAGTTTGTGGTACAGACGGAAATAGTTCTGGAACGTGATGGTCGCGTACGTCTTGTTCTCGTTGCGGATGGTAACGTTTTCCTTGGCTTCGATCGCCTGATGAAGCCCTTCGGAGTACCGTCTGCCGATCATGAGACGGCCGGTGAATTCGTCGACGATGACGATCTCCCCGTCGCTGACGATATAATCGCTGTCTCTCTTGAAGATATAATGCGCTTTGAGGGCTTGCTGAATGTGGTGGTTCAGATCGGCGTTCTCAATGTCGGCGAGGTTCTGCACGTTGAAGAATCTCTCCGCTTTCGCCGCGCCCTGTTCGGTGATTTGCACGGATTTTTCCTGAATGTCGACGGTAAAGTCTTCTTCGGGTTTCAGGGTTTTGATAAAGCGGTTGCAGTCGAGATAAAGGGTGGAGGACTTTTCTCCTCTGCCCGAGATGATGAGAGGCGTTCTCGCTTCGTCGATAAGGATCGAGTCCACCTCGTCGACGATGGCGAAGTTCAGCCCCCTCTGCACCATATCCGCAAGGCGGGTCTTCAGATTGTCTCTCAGATAATCGAACCCGAACTCGTTGTTGGTGCCGTAGGTGATATCGCAGGCGTAGGCGGCGCGTTTCTGGTCGTCGGTCATATCGTGTACGTTGACGCCGACGGTGAGCCCGAGGAAACGGTGGATCTTTCCCATCCATTCCGCGTCGCGCTTCGCGAGGTAATCGTTGACGGTGACGATGTGCACGCCCTTTCCGGAGAGTGCGTTGAGATAGGCGGGTAAGGTCGCCATCAGCGTTTTACCTTCGCCCGTTTTCAGTTCGGCAACGCGCCCCTGATGAACGCAGATGCCGCCCATCAGCTGCACGAGATAGTGCCGCATATTCAATACGCGGTAAGACGCCTCTCTGACGACGGCAAACGCGTCGTTCAGAATATCTTCCAGTGTTTCCCCCTTGGCAAGGCGGGATTTCAGAAGGTCCGTCTGACCTTTCAGTTCTTCGTCCGACATCTTCTCGTATTTCGGAGAAAGAGCCATGATTTTTTCCGCCTGACTGCGGATCCGTTTCAAACTGATCCTCGAATCGGTACTTAAAATATACCTGATAAGTCCCATTACACACAACTCCGTGACGATTTGACGCGAAACGAAAAGGTTCCGCGCCGTTTCCATATAATATTTTACTATATTTATAAGATTTTTACAATCTTTTCTCTGTGATATTTCGGTAAAATA
>CAMAJQ010000090.1 GCA_945835865.1 uncultured Clostridia bacterium | reverse complement strand
ACCCTCTTCTTCGGTGACGGACGAGACGAAACCGTCGCAAACGGGATAGAGCGCCCCTTTCCCCGAATAGGTCATGACTCCCTCGGCAAGGGAAACGTTCAGTTCGGAAGAGGGCGAACGGGGGGAGAAACCCGTATACGCACGGGTGTCCGCAGCCGCCGTGTCCGTTCCCATGATCTTGCGGAATAAGACGTTCATTCCGCTGTTTTCCCAGAAAATATTGGTGAGAAGAATGGCGACGACGAGGACGAAAACGGCAACTCCTTCCGCGTAAACGGCGTCGAAGCGGAACCCCGCGTCCTTCCCGGACGACTTTTCTTCCGCCCTTTTGCGAAGGCGGGTTTTCCCGAGGAAACCTTTCTTTTTGCGCTCGCGGACGCCCGGAGAAATCCCGTCTCCGTCTTCTGCCGCATCCGGGACAGGCGCCGCTTCTTCCGATCCCGCGGAAACGTTTTCCCGTTCGGCGTTGATTTTCGCGATCACCTCATCTTTGGCGTCGCGGCGGCGTTTTCTCGACGCGGGTCTGATCACGACGTCGCACGAGGAAACGGGCAGACCGAGCATCTCGGCGTAATCCATACCGTCTTTCATAACAGAAACTCCTTTTTGCTTTGCTGTTATATCGTATGGATTTTTTTCTCCGAATAGAACCTGCCCGACAAAAAACTCCGGGACAAAAACCCCGTAAAATCAAAAAAAGGCGCACCGGATGGAAGAAAACCCTCCTTCCGGTACGCCGCGACGGGTCCCGTCAGCCGATATATTTCAGAAGCATGTCGGAAAGTTCGGCGCGCGGGGTGAGACCGACCGTCTTTTCCACCGCTTCGCCGCCGCGGAACACGATGAGCGTCGGAATGCTCGTGATGCCGTAACGGATCGCCGTCCTCTCGCTTTCGTCCACGTTGACTTTTACGATTTTCACTTTCCCTTCGAGATCGGGCGCGAGTTCTTTGAGAACCTCTCCCTGCATACGGCAGGGCGCGCACCAGCTCGCCCAGAAATCGACGAGCACGGGAAGTTCGGACGAAAGGACCTCGCGGTCGAATTCGTCGTCGAATACGTTGATGATTTCCATAATGATTTATCCTCCTTCGTTTGCTTCCGCGTCGGAACGCGGATCCCTTTTCAGTATGTGCGGAAAAGAGATTTTTAACCTCTTTCCCCTTTTCCTTCGGCGCGGGATTGCAGGATCTCTTCGGCAAGGCGGTCGATCGCGACCTCTTTCCCCACGCCCGTCGCCATGTCCTTGAGAACGCAGACGCCGGAAGAGATTTCGTTTTCTCCCAGCGCGACGACGTAAACGGCGCCGATTTTATCGGCGTATTTGAACTGCGCTTTCACCCCTCTGCCCGCGTGGTCGAGTTCCGCCTTCACGCCCTCGGCGCGGAGTTTCGTCACGAGAGAAAATCCCCGCCGATACGCCTCTTCGCCCATGGTCGCCACGTAGAGGGCGACCGGTTCTTCCGGGGGAATGACGACGCCCGACTCGTCCATCAGCATGAGGATCCTCTCGATGCCCATGCCGAAGCCGACGCCCGGAGTCGGCTGACCGCCGAGCGAGGAGATGAGATTGTCGTACCGCCCGCCCCCGCAGACCGTACCCTGCGAGCCGAGTGCGGTGGTGACGAACTCGAAGACCGTTCTCGTATAATAATCGAGCCCGCGGACGATATACGGATCGACCTCGTAAGAGATGCCGATATCGTCGAGGAGGGGTTTCAGTTTTTCAAAATGCGCCTTACAGTCTTCGCACAGATATTCGGTGATCTTCGGGGCGTCCTTGCAGAGCGCTTTACATCCCTCTTCCTTGCAGTCGAGAATGCGCAGGGGGTTCTTCTCGTAGCGGACGCGGCAGGTCGGACAGAGTTTTTCGAGCTTGTCCGAAAAATACGCCCGGAGCGCCTCGTTGTACCCGCCGCGGCAGGTCGGGCAGCCCATGGAATTGAGGTGAAGCCCGACGGACAGCCCGAGCCTCGTCAGCAGGGTATGCGCCAGCGAGATGACTTCGGCGTCCGTATCCGCACCGTTGCCGCCGTAAATCTCCACGCCGAACTGATGGTGTTCGCGCAGTCTCCCTTTCTGCGGGTTCTCGTAGCGGAAAACGGGGGTGATATAATACATTTTGAGAGGCATCGCGCCGTTGTGCAAGCCGTTTTCGATATAACTTCTCGCGACGCCCGCCGTACCCTCCGGCTTGAGGGTGATACTCCGCTCCGCCTTGTCGAGAAAGGTGTACATCTCCTTGTTCACGACGTCCGTCGTCTCGCCGACGCCGCGGAGAAAGAGTTCGGTATGCTCGAAAGTCGGCGTTCTGATCTCTTTCAGACAGTATTGCCCCGCCGTTTCGCGCGCGAGCCTCTCCACGTAGTGCCAGCGGAAACTCTCCTCGGGCAGAACGTCCTTGGTCCCTTTGGGAATGTTTATCATATTGCTTTTCCTTATAAAATAAATTTCTTCACGCTTCTCTCCGCGATCATGCCGGAGAGGTGTTCCTCGACGTATTTTTCGTCCACGGTGACCGTCGTGAGGGGGATATCCCCGCCCGCGTTGAAGGAGATGTCCTCCACGAGGTTTTCCATGACGGTGTGGAGTCTTCTCGCGCCGATGTCCTCGCTCGTCGCGTTGATCTCCTCCGCGAGTTCGGCGATCTTGCCGATAGCGCCCTCGGTGAACACGAGATCGATGTTATCGACCCGCAGGAGGTTCGCATACTGCACGGTGATCGCGTTTTCGGGTTTGGTCAGAATGGAGACGAAGTCCTCTTTGGTCAGGCTGTTGAGTTCCACCTTGATGGGGAATCTGCCCTGCAGTTCGGGAATGAGATCTTCCACCGCCGAAACGTGGAATGCGCCCGCGGCGATAAAGAGAATATAGTCCGTCTTGACGATGCCGTATTTGGTGTTGACGCTGCAGCCTTCCACGATGGGAAGGATATCCCTCTGCACCCCTTCGCGCGAGACGTCCTGCCCGCCGCCGCGGTTGGCGCGGTTGGCGATCTTGTCGATCTCGTCGATAAAGACGATGCCCTCTTCCTCGGCGCGGCGGACCGCCTCCGTCTTGACGGCGTCGTCGTCGATGAGTTTTTCGCTCTCCTCGGCGACGATGAGTTTCATGGCTTCCTTCACCGTCATTTTGCGCTTCTTTCGCTTTTTGGGAAGAAAATCGCCGAACACCGATCCGAGGGAGATCTCGGCGTTCATGCCCGGGACGAGTTCCATCGCCTTGGGCGTATCCGTCACCTCGATCTCGATATGAAAGCGGTCGTACTTGCCCGAGCGGAGACCGCTCAGGATCTCCTCTTCCCAAACGGCGTCGGGGGTCTCCCCCTTCTCCTCTTTCAAAGCGGTTTTCAGGACGGAGAGGATCTGTTTTTCCGCCGTCTTCGTCGCGCGGGCGGAAACGGTGGCGAACTGCTCTTCCCGCACCATGCGGACGCTCGCCTCGACGAGATCGCGGATCATCGACTCCACGTCCCGCCCGACGTACCCGACCTCGGTGTACTTGGTCGCTTCCACTTTGATGAAGGGGGCTTTCACGAGTTTGGCGAGCCTTCTCGCGATCTCCGTTTTTCCGACCCCCGTCGGTCCCTTCATGATGATGTTCTTGGGGGTGATCTCCTCGCGGAGTTCGGGGGAAAGCATGCTCCTTCTGTAACGGTTTCTCAGCGCCACCGCCACCGAACGCTTCGCCTTATCCTGCCCGATGATATATTTATCCAGTTCTTTTACGATTTCTCTCGGTGTAAGATCCATGCGTTACGCCTCCTTTTATACCTTTTCGCAGGTGATGTGATCGTTGGTGAAAATGCAGATGCGGCTCGCGATCCTGAGCGCTTTTTCGGCGATCTCCGCGGCGGAATAGTCGGTTTCCTCCGCGAGGGCGCGCGCCGCCGCAAGCGCGTAATTGCCGCCGCTCCCGATGGCGCAGACGCCGTCGTCCGGTTCGATGACCTCGCCCGTGCCCGAAACGATGAGAAGAGAGGTCTTGTCCGCGCAGATCATCATCGCCTCGAGTTTTCTGCCCGCCTGATCTCTCCGCCACTGTTCGGCGAGTTCGACCGCGCTCCTTTCGAGGTTGCCCGAAAACTTGTTGAGCATCGCCTCGAAGCGTTCGCTCAACGAAAAGGCGTCGGCTACGGAGCCGGCAAAACCGATGACGACCTGTCCGTTATAGATCCTTCTCACCTTCACCGCGTTGTTCTTGAACACGACCTGTTCGCCGAGGGTGACCTGTCCGTCCCCCGCGACAGCCGTCTCGCCGTTTTTCCTGACGGCGCATATCGTCGTTCCCATGAATTGTCCGTTCATAATTTCTTTACGATCTCCTTGATTCTTTCGAGCGATCTCCCGCTCAGTTCTCTCTTCTTGTCCGCCTTCTTCCTGGGCGGGACGAGCAGAGGTTTCAGCACGCCGTAATTGGCGTTCATCGGCTGAAAATCGGCGTTTTTGGTAGAAACGTATTTGGCGAGCGCCCCGATCACCGTCGCGTTGTCCGCGGGGATCGGTTCTTTGCCCTGCAACTTGCGGTCGAGGCAGATCGCCGCCCACAGTCCGCTCGCCGTGCTCTCCACGTACCCTTCGACCCCCGTGATCTGCCCCGCAAAGAAGACGTTCGGATGGTTTTTCAGCGAATAGTCTTCGTTCAGACAGGAAGGGGAATCGAGATAAGTGTTCCGGTGCATCACCCCGTAGCGCAGAAATTCCGCGTGGCGGAGGGCGGGAAAGAGAGAGAACACCCGACGCTGTTCGGGAAAGAGAAGATTGGTCTGAAACCCGACGAGGTTATACATCTCCCCGTTTTCGTCCTCTTTCCGCAACTGCAGGCAGGCGTACGGCCAGCGACCGGTTTTCGGATCGGTCAGCCCCGCCGGCTTGAGCGGTCCGAAACGCAGGGTGTCTTCCCCGCGCGCCGCCATGACTTCGACGGGCATACACCCCTCGAAGACCTTCGAATCCTCGAACCCGTGCAACTCGGCGCGCTTCGCGGAGACGAGTTCCCGGTAAAAACCGAGATATCCCTCTTTGTCGATGGGACAGTTGACGTAATCGCCCTTGCCGGGTTCTCCCCAGCGGTCGGAGACGAAAGCGTGCTCCATATCCACCGAATC
>CAMAJQ010000089.1 GCA_945835865.1 uncultured Clostridia bacterium | reverse complement strand
GGAAAACCCCCTTCACCTTTCGTGCGAACGACCCGTCCGCCCGGAAGAGATCGCTTCGCGATAAAGAAAACGCCCTTCCGCGATTCAGCAGACAGGCGTTCTTTCGTCCGTAACGGAAAGCGTCCCGTCGGAGGGAAACTCCGAATCGAGCCTTTCCCCGATTTTACGGACGTTGACGATTTTTTCCGCGAGATTTCTCTCGGTATAAAAATAATGGTTGGACGTCTCGAATCCGACGGCAGGCGCTTTGCCGACGATCCCGAGGAGACGGAAGACGATCTCTTCTTCTTCCTTCAGGATCCTGCGGATCTCCGCGGCGTTGCCCGGGACGTCGCGCTTGCAGCGGGAGAACTCCGTCTGCAACAGATCGGATTTAAAATGCAGATACGCCGCTTTTGCGTAGAGCAAGGTCTCCCCGGCTTCCTCTTCTCCGATCTTTTCAAGGATCTCCGTTCCCTTCTCCCAAAGACTGAGGAGTTTTTTATATTGCGTTACGTACACCTCGTAAGGATAAGGGGAGATCCACTTTTCGTAATCGTCGTAAGAATAGCAGACCATGCAGGACTGTTTTTCGTCCGGAGTCAGACTCCAAAGATTTGCAGGGCCGAGCGTTTTCGGGGAAAAATACAGGCTGTCGATACTGAAAGGATACTCTTTCAGCCCTTCCGAGAAATACCGCGCGGCGCTTTGCACCGCCTCACCGTTTTTTCCGAAGGTTTCCCGATACCATCCGTCGAGACGGAAGGATTTCCCCTCCCGCAGAAGTCCGTCGACGAGCCCGGTCGCCGGCGAGGGAAATCCGCCGAGCGTCCAGGTCAGGAAATAATCGCGGACGCCCAGTTCTTTCAGTCTCCGGACGTGTTCGAAAACGAGGTCGTACACCGGCATATACGGCACCGCCGAGCACTCCCAACTGTTATTAATCTGGATTTTCGCGTAGACCTTATGCCCTTCGGCTCCGGCTTTTTCAAAAATCTTCCTGCTGATCTCGCTCGGCCCGGGGTTTCCGATCGAATAATCGATGATCCTGCTTTCGATCCCGCCCTTGACGATCCCGAGATCGTACTCGCTGACGCACAGAACGGAGACGTCGCGATCGAGCAGTTCTATTCCCCGCATCGTCTGTTCTTCCGTCCATCCCATAAAAGACGACCAACCCCACAGATTGGCGATCAGTTCGCAGTCCGTTCCGCTGTCGCGGACGGCGCGCATAAAAATATTGTTTACCTTTGCCGCGGACGCCTCGGGCGGAACGTTTCTGCACACGGGACAGTTGTTCTGCGGGCGATAATTGCAGTGGGTGAGATTTTCGCTCATCGTGATCGTCATGATCCCGCCGAGCCCGCGCACTTCCGTCAGAAGATCTTTCACCGCCCCGTAAAGGTATTCCTCCACCTCTTTGCGTTCGATGCAGAGTCCCGCGAGATCCCCTTCCGTCCTTCCGATCAGTTTCCGATACCTTCCGATTTTGTTTTTCGGCAAACCGCGCGGCTCGTTCAGATACAAATAAACCCTGATCCCGTATTTCCGACAGCGCGCGATCAGGTTTTTCAATTCTTTCCGTCTGCTTTGATACCCCCGCGACGCCTCTTCGTCGAAAGGATAGGGGGAAAGCGCGGACAGCAGTCCGTGGAACCACAGCCCGTTCACCCCTTGTCTTGCGTATTCTCCGAGCAGGACGTCGGGAAGATAGTCCTCGCTCCCGACCGAGAAAGGATCTCCGCACGGCGTCAGATACCCGTGAACGACACGCGCGCCGTCCGCATGCGGAGGAGTGCGTTCTCCTCCCTTCCCGGAAAATCCGCCGAAAAAGTCAAACGCCCTTCTTTCCCGCCCGCTTCCGCCGCAGGAAAGAATCGTTTTCCGCAATTCTTCCGTTTCTCTTTCTTCCTCTCCGTTCAGAGGAAGGTATTTTACTTCTTCGCACTGCGGTTTGAATCCGCCGAGTTTGAGAGAAAGAAAATCTTCGTTCGCGAGCAGAAATTCCAGTTTTTCTTCCGTCACGCCGAGCAGCGTCTCCATCTGACCGTAGGGAAGGAGAAACCAGTTGTTACGAATGATCGTGATATATCCCCGTTTTTCCCAGACGGCGACGGTCGCTTCCTCCTCTTCGGCAAGGCCGAGACGTTTCGCCTCTCTCCGGACGGTCTCCCCGTCGCACCCGAGAACGGCGGCGATCCTCTCCCCGCGCACGAAGCCGTAATTCCTGAAAATCACGGCTTGCCATTTCGTGGGAAAGTTCGGTTCCTCTCCCTTGCACGACCTGATTCCGGGCAGCATTATACGATCGTTTGGGCGAGATAGGCGAGAGACTGCCTGACCATTTCCTCGCCGAGTTCCGCGTTCGCCTCTTGCGCGCTTTCCGTAAACCAGTGCCTGACATCCCCGAGCCGTTCTTTCTTCACGCAATCGGGACAGAGCGCCATCAGAATGGAACTCTCGTACTTTCCTGCGTGGTCGTAACCCGTCGCGTTCTGCACCGCCGTGCTCATCGTCGGGACGACTTTGATCCAGCTGAACGGATCGTTCGCCCCTTCCATCTGCTCGTAGTAGTCCGAATAACTTTCGCTTCCCCACCAGCCTTCGCCCAGCGTTTCTTCCAGATATTCCATCGTCGCTCGCTTTGCCGCCGTGCGGTAGCATAACGTCATCGGCATTTCGTGTTCCTGCTCGAACTGATGATGGATCACCACGTAGATATTCCGGAAGCCCGCGTAAAGAAGACTTTTGAATACGTAATACACGTAATCCTCGAACGCGCGTTCGGGCACGTGCACCGTTCCGCTCGTCCTTCCCCCTACCGCATAACTCGACGGGCTGTACGAGATCGTCGGCGCGATCATGATCTCCTTGATCTCCGACAGTTTCTTCACCAGCCCCTCCGCCACGAGGGTGTCACATCCGTACGAACAATGCGGACCGTGGTATTCCACCGTCCCGCCCGCTATCACGAGCGGGATTTTTTTCTCCTGTACGTATTTTACTTCTCTCGGAAAACTTCTGTCAAGTATCACGGCCTTCTCCTCCTCTCAATACGCCATCGTCGTGTAATAGGCGAGATTGGTCTGTCTGTTATCCAACCTTCCGTATTGCACCACGATCGGCTCGCTGCTCTCCAGTTTCATCGCGTACTGCGTTTCAAGCGGAACGACGTATCCGCACATGTCCTTTACGTCGTTCATGCGGAAACATCTCACCCGTTGCGGCTCCACTTCCCAGAGGATGCCTTCGTACGGTTCCTTGTCCGTAAAATACAGCCTGACGCGGATCTCCGCTTTCCTTTCTCCGTCGTTCACTACGATCACGCTCTCGTGCCCTTTCAGTTCGCCTTCGCCTTCTCTCGGCAATTCGCAGTCCGGCACGATCCATTCCTTTTTTCCGACCGCCATCTTTTTCTCTCCTCAGAACCCGAGTTCGATGATACCCTTCTTCAGGTAATCGGTATAGGATTCGCATCCGTTCCGTTTGACCGCGATCCCTTTTTCCACGCGGCAGCCGAACGTCGGTCCCGAGATGAACGTGTCGATCTGGAAGGTCATGTTCTCTTCCAGCGGATAGTGCGAACTCGTCTCCATCCAGGGCGCTTCCACCTCGATCATTCCCGTTCCGTGGCAAGGTCCGTACACGTAATTCTTCCCGAATCCCGCACGTTTGTATTCCTCTAAGAATTCCTTCGCTACGCCGTCCGCCATTACGCCCGCTTTCAGTTGCTTTTCCGTCCAGTCGTGCATTTTGTAGCAGAACTCCACGATTTCACGGCGCTCGCCTTCCAGTTTCCCCATGCAGACCGGAAGACCGATCGAAGGGGAATATCCGTCGATCTTCGCCGACAGATTGAGTTGCACGATATCGTTTTTTCCGATTTCGCGGTATCTCGATCGGGATATCGCGTGGCGGGTGCTCTCCTCCGAAAAGACGTACATCGGCAACCCTTCGTATTCCGCCCCGTTTTCGTATATCACCCGCTGCGCCACTCCTACCATCTGCAATTCGGTCACTCCCGGTTTCAGACAGCGTATCACTTCGTCCGTCGCGAGCTCGATGATGCGGAATCCCTCGCGGATACAGGCGAGTTCGTTTTCGCTCTTGATCTTCCGCAGATCCACCATGATATCGTTACACTTCTCGATCTCCGCTTGCGGGAAGGCGTCCTTCAGCCCCTCGTATACGGGCAACGTACATTCCACGTAACTGCCAAGTCCGATCCGGATCTTTTCTCCGCTGACGCCGATCGCCCGGAACGCCTCCCGGAAATTGCTCGCCACGAGTTCGGGATACGACGGATCCGCCGACTCCCTGAATTCTTTCAGAACGAAAACCTTGTCGATCTTCCCGAAGTCCTTCGCGAATATCTCCGATTCCGGTCCCACCAGCAGGCACGCGTCTCCCTTCGCGGAAATCGCTACTCCCGCCCGTTCAAACAGCGGCCAGAATCCGGAAAAATACCGCGCGTTCGCATAGTCGCTCTCCGTCGAGCACACCACCATCACGTCCAGTCCACGCGCCGCGATCTTCTTCGACGCCCTTTCGATCCTCTCCCGATACTCCCGATCGGGAATACATATTCTGTTCATACGTTCACCTCTTTAATTCTTTTTTTCCGCATACAATAACCGACTGCCGTGCGGCGGAAGGACGCAGGAATATTCTTCCGCCCTTACGGTTCCTCCCCGCCAGACGTCGGTAAATTCAACTTCGCCCGAAAAACCGATATCCGAAACACCGAAACGGACCGCCTTTTCGGTTTCGCCCGCATTGAAGAGCGCGACGGTCTTCACCCCATCCGCCTCCGGTCGGTCGAACGCCGAATCGATATAGGCGATCTCCGGAAGATTTCTTCCCGTCTTCCGGTAATCGTAACGGGGAAAGAAGACGTTTTCGCCGTTGTTGACGTATTTCGTCGCGCGGCGGATCATTCCGAGACGCTTTTCGTCTATATCCTCACGCGAAAATCTGCCCGAGATCTCGACGATGGATCTCGTGACGATCTGATAATTGACGACGAATTCAAAATCCGCGTCGTCGAGTCCCGGCAGGAGACCGATCGAATCGCTGTTCGGGATAAAAAGATCGCCCGTATGCGTCGGGAGGACCGCCATACCCCAGAACACCGTCGTCA
>CAMAJQ010000088.1 GCA_945835865.1 uncultured Clostridia bacterium | reverse complement strand
ATCCATCTCCGCGCTTTCGCCTACGCGGACCCTTGGCGTAAAGAGTTCCTGTCATCCGAGCGAGTAGATAAAATTACCGGGACCGCCTGCCGTATCCTGCTGCGCGGTGCCCTGCGTGTAAATCTTCGTACTGTCAAACAGATTGAGCCCGAACCACAGGAAATTTCCGTAGCCGTCGCTGTCCGGATTCTTATCCACAACGTAGATAAACCAGGCGAACTGCGCGTGACACCCCTGATTGCCCCCGCGTAGGTTTTCGCTGCGGTTAATCGTAAATTTCAGAGAAGCGCGGACTTCGTCCGCATCTTTCAGCCAATACAGCCCCTCGACCGACTGCTCGATCAGAAGGTGAGGCCACATCGTGGGAGGAACGAGGTTGACGGAATCGAATTCTTTGCTTCCGTCAAGTTCAAGCGTTACGGTTTGCCCGACGCTGTCGTATACGAAACTTTTGGATTCGTCCCGAAGGGAATACACCCCGTTCTCGTTGGTTTCCTCTCCGTCCTTCAGATTGTACTTCGACCACCATTGCGCCAACGTCCAGACCGGTCGGTTAGCCCCGTTTCCGTAGTCGATCGTTTTGCATACTCCGTTATCCGTCGCGCTGTTCAGTCCACGCAGGGAAAATCCCTTCCGGAACCCCTGATCCTGTAAAAGCTGCACCGATCTGTATTTCGGCTCCTCATGTGATCCGCCTTCGCTCCCTCCCGAAGAAACGCTTTCCGTCGCGTTTCTCCCGCAAGCAGACAACGGCAGAACGACCGCAAGACATGCCGCCGCAAACGTTTTTATTTTCATATTTTTTCTCCCTTCCTTTCTTTTTCGTTTATCCCATCTTTCTCCGTCCGGAGAGTTACCCATATCCCGACCTCTTCCGCAAGGACGGACGCACGGTACGTTCCCGTGATCTCGAAACCGAAGTTCATTCCCGTTAAAGCAAGATCGCCCATTTCCGTCTTCGTAAGATAGCGGGCGGCCTGCGCCCTTTTCAGCATTTCTCCGAGTCTCGGATAGACGTCGAAATCCACGGTCTGCGGTTCGCCGGCGAGAAGTTTTCCCTTCATGTAGTCGGCAGAACAGAAACTATATATGAATTCGCCGTCGGGCAACGCTTTGTCCTGGGCACAGTACAGAGGACTGAATTCGTAGCGACTGTCGAAAAGGCTCATCACGATCCAGAGAAAATGACCGAAATCGGGAGAGCGTTCGTTGACGTTTTTTACCACCATTACCCAGACGAACTGCGCGGTGTGATGCTCTTCCCCTTTTCCCGCCATATAATCCCGGAATTCTTTCAACTCGAACGTTCCCTTCACGCGAAGCTCCGAAAGGTCGAGGATGCGGACGTAGGGCTCGACGTTTTGTTCGAGCAAAAGATGCGGCCACGGCTCGTCAACCGCTCTCGGCCGATCGTATTCCTTTTCCGCGCCGAGCGAGAGAATCACCCCGCCCTTTTCATCCGTCTCCAGCGATTTACTCGCGTCGTAAAAGCGATAACCTTCCGCCGTTTTTTCCAGCACGCCGTCCGTCGCCATATCGTAACGGGAATTCCATTGACATAGAAACCAATCGGGAATCTCTCCCTTTCCGCATACCGTCTTTTTTGCCGAATGTCCGTCTTTCAGACTGTTGAGACCTTTGAGCCTGAAACCGTTTTTAAAATCCGCGTCTCGTAAAATATTGTAAGTCATAATCGTCACATTTTGAAGGCTCCCGCCGTCATTCCTTGAATAAATTGTCTGGAGGTAAAACCGAACAGTACGAGCATCGGAACGGAAACGATCACGTAACCCGCCAGAGCGGGAGCATAATACTGATTGGTTTTATAAAACGCATCGGTAAACGACTGAAGATTGATCGGTATGGTGAATTTTTCCTCGTTCCGGAGAATCATCAGCGGCCAGAGATAATCGTTCCAGGTCGTCATGAAATTCATCAGAAAGAGAGTCGTTACCATCGGAACGGAAAGCGGGAGCGCAATCCGGATAAACTGCGTCAGCGTACCTGCGCCGTCGATTTCCGCCGCTTCGGAAAGCCCCTTGGGCAGGGCGTCGAAATACCCCCTTAACAGAAGCAAGCCGAAAGGAATCAGCCCCGCCGTCTGCGGAAGGATCACTCCCGCAAAACTGTCCTGCAGACCGAGCGAAACGGAGACCAGAACGTATTTCGACGTGAGAATCAGGATGCTCGGCATCATCATGAGGGAAACCGCAAGCGAATAGACGAGTTCTTTTCCGCGGAAAGAAAAAACGGAAAAAGCGTATCCTCCCACAGAAGATATCAGGACGGAAAGGAAAGCAATGGATCCGCTGACAAAAAAAGAATTGAATATGCTGTTCTTGACGTAAAGCCAGGCAATTTCGTAATTTTCCGTATGCAGAGGAAACGTCGGCGATACGGGATGGAAAATCTCCTGGTCGTAGTCTTTGAAACTTTTCACGATCAGTACGGCAAAGGGCAAAAGCACCAGCAAGCAGAGCGTAAATACCGTGAGATGCATTGCGACGCATCCCGCCGTCAGGCGAAGTCTTTTTTTCACGCGATCTCCTCCTTCGACCTTTTCGCGATCCCGTTCGCAAGCAGGGTCAGAGCAAAAGTCAGAACGAACAGCGTGACGCCGATGGCGGAAGCCTCTCCGAGTTTGGAATACCCGTAAGTCTTCATATAGAGCATATATCCTGGAACGATCGTGGAATTGTTCGGGCCTCCGTCCGTCACGATAAGTTGGAAATCGAAATTCTGCACCCCGTTGACCAGCCCGATCACGAAGAAATATTTGATCTGCCCGAGAAGAAAGGGAAGATCGATATAAAACACCCTTTTCCACGTCGTCACGCCGTCTAACTGAGCCGCCTCGATACATGATTCGGGAATTGCCTGAAGCCCTGAAAGATAGATGAGAAATCCGATGCCGCCCACCCACGGGAAATTCGTCATCACGATTGCGAATTTCGACCATCTTTCAGAAAAATACCACGCGTTCGGCTTGACTCCGAACACCGAAAGCAGGATATTGACCAACCCTTCCTCGGTCCCGGCAAAAATGACGTTTTTCCACAGGAGCACGCTCACCATGCCCGGTACGAGAGTCGGGATCAGAAAGAGATACCGATATGCTTTCGCCGCTCTCTTTTCTTTCATGTTGAAGAGCAATTCCGCGAGAAGGATCGTCGCCGCGTTTCCCGTGATCATTCCGAAAAACACCAGGATCCCCATATTCCCGCACGCCTTCCCGAAAACGGGATCGGAAAAAACCGCCTTGTAATTGTCGAACAGAACGAAGGAGGTCTTCCCCCGCGGCGACCATTCCGTAAAAGACGTGCAGACCGCCGAAACGGCGGGATAAACGCAGAAAACGCAAAGAAAGCCTAACGGAACGAAAAGCCAAACGAAACTCTTCAGCCACTGATTTTTCTTCCCGAGCGCAGCCATTCAATCAAAACTCCAACCGTATTTTTTCGTTGCGTCGTCGATCGTTTTTTCGATTTTCGAATTCAGCAGACCGACGATATACGACCGATCCCCTCTGTGATTGTCGCCGTAAAATTCCCCCATGCCTTTTTCGTACGTATCGTAAAATTCCTGACCGAACGAATTGAACAGGTTGACGGCGCTCCACATCACCGAGTCTCCCGAGGCGAGATCTTCCTCGTATTGAAGGGAAAGATCGTTGAATATTTCCGTCGTGTTATCCGAAACCCGGAGGGGAAGCGCAAAGCCGAGATCGTTTACCATCCTCGCATTGTTCTGCGGCGCCGTGAGAAATTTCAGAAAATCCACGCACGCCTCAACGGCTTTTTGCCCTTTGTTTACGGCGGTATTCGTCACCCAGTAAGCAGTGGAAAGTCCCGCGCTGCCTCTTACGCAAGTCGTACCTCCGTAATCGGACGCCTGTTCGTCCAGCATCGGATAACCACTGATCTTCAATTTGTCCTTCAGTCCGCGATAGGCAATTCTCATATGATTTCCGAGCCCGTCCGTTATCGCAAGCTGTCCTTTGGAAAATTTCGACGCAGCGTCGTACGCCAGGTAGTTATCGGGATAATAGGACGCCTTCCGATAACAGAGCCCGAGATAATCGTCGAATGCCCGATCGTTAAAACTCCACCCGTCTTCCCTGTACGCCTTCGCTAATTCGTAGCCGGAAACCATACCGTTTCCGTCGAGATCGAAATCTTTTACCTTCCCCGCATAGACGGAAGTGTTCAGATAGATTTCCTGCCAGAATCCCTGGTGAAGGTAGACTTCCGCCGAAATGACGCCGTTCTCTTTTGCCTCTTTCAGTTTTTCGAGACACCCGATAAACTGCGTATACGTAGTCGGTATTTCATCGACGCCCGCTTTGGCGAGAATTTCGGTGTTATACATCAGCCCTACCGTCACTTTATCGAGACAGGCGTAATAAATTTTTCCGTCCGAAGCGCGCGTGCCTTCGAGTTCCTGTGCGTTATACAGATCGCTCCACTTCCGCACCCCCTCGGCGTAAGGATTCGGAGTATCGAAATAGGGTGTCAGATCGACGTACCACCCCTTACCGAGATCGTCGTTGATAACGCCTCCTGCCTGATAAAGCATATCGGGCGCGGTTCCCGCGTCGAGAAGCCCCGTGATCGCAGAGCGCATGCCGTTCAACGAATTTCTGTTGATCACGACTTCAAAGTCCGGATTGTTATCGCTCCATTCTTTGGCGAGTTGTTCAAGCGTATTATACGGATACGGGTTTGCGGCGCTGGGCTTCATGCTCAGCGTGCTGTTATAGTTTCCGCTTCCCCCTCCGCCGTCAAAGTAAAGCGTGATCTTCCCTCCGCTTTTTTTGCAGGAAGCAACCCACCCGAAACACGAAAAAACCGAAATCACGGAAACGATAAAAGCAATCGCCCTTTTCATCATTATCCTCCTTCCGCCGAACCGCGGACGTAAAACCGACTTATGAAACTTTGTTTTAAAAGTCGATATAATTATATCGCATCTTCCTCCGTTTGTCAATAGCTTTTTCGAAAAAAGATTAAAAAATTTTTTCCGTCCGGATAACGGAATACTGCCGACGCGGAAGCGCAGTTTCCATTGGAATCGTTCGCTTGAAATAAAAAGATGGGGCTGTCGCGTTAAGCGAAAGCCCCT
>CAMAJQ010000087.1 GCA_945835865.1 uncultured Clostridia bacterium | reverse complement strand
GGCTGCGTCTCTTCTGATTTTATAATAGGTGTCGACAGGTTCCTGAAGAAAAACATTATCGAGCAATGAAATCGCACGGTAATCGCACGCCTTCACGCCGAATAGAACGAAGGGGGCCTTTTCTTCCCGGATATCTTCGATTTCTATCTTCTTCCCTTCCGTACGGAATTTCATCATGTTTTCGCTCTGCGGGAAAAAGACGTTTTTGGGCGATTTTGAAGTCTTTAAAGTTTCGAGGTCGAATTCCGAACCCTTTTCGTAATAACCGTAATCGGTATTTTCCCCTTTTCTGAGAGGCATGAAAAGGGGAAATCTTTCGGAAACGGTATCGAAAAAACGGGAAAGATTTTCTTTTGCTATTTTTACCGTCATTTTATCTGTCCTCTCCTTTTCTCACCGCGTCACCCGGTTCGACGTCCGTTACCTGATACGAAGTAAGCGGCGTTTTTCCTTCGCTTTCCTCTCCTGCCTGGTATTCACCGTAGTTTTCGTTGATATCGAGAATAAATTTTCTGTTCAGCAAATGCAGAGGTATTCTTTCAGGACAAACGCGGGAACATTCGCCGCAATCCGTACATCTTCCCGAAACGTGAAAAGCGCGGATGATATGAAAGAGTTGTTCTTCAAAAGGAACGTCGTTGGCTTTTGCCGCAACGCCGGATTTCGGGTTGTCGAACACGCATTTGATACAGGTGCACGCGGGACAAACGTTTCTGCAGGCGTTGCAACGGATGCAACGGGACAATTCGTTTTGCCAGAAAGCAAATCTCTCGTCTGCCGTCATGCCTGAGAGTTTTCTGACTTCCTCAAAACGGTCGCCGCAGGATTCCGTCATTTCGTGAAGAACGACGGTATCTTCCGCGATCGCGAATTTTTTGGACTTACACGTCAGGCATCTGAGCAATACGACGTCCTCTTTCTTCGCTCTTTTTTCTCCGTCAACACAGTGGAATACCGCTTCGTCTCCATCGTATTTTTCTTCGCGGATTCCGTCGATCCCGATTTTTTCGATTGCAAAATGGTCCAGTTTTTGCTGACATTCGATACCGATCGCATAGATCTTTTCGCGATCCACGCGGTGTTCTTTGATTAACTGATTCAGACTGTAAGTATCGCAAGGTTTCAGAAAAACTGCGGTTTTTCCTTCATTTTTAGAAACTTTTATGAGATATTTAGAGAGGTTTGCGCCGCAGAAATCGTTATAGACGAAGGATTCGAGTGATTGAGCGGACTCAAAGGTGGCAGGAGAGGGATCGTAAGCAAATTCACCTCTTTCCCATCCGACGACTCTTTTTACGACTCCTTTTTCAAGAAGGTCGCGCGCTTTTTCGATCATTGCGTTTTCAAGTGCGTTCATCGATCATTCCTCCTTGACCCTGAGGTCGGATATCCTTTTGTTTTCGCCGAGAGCGGTAACCTGCCTGACGAAATCGTTCATCACGGCGGAAAATTTTGCGCCCTCTGCAGCAGAAACCCATTCTACCCTCGTGCGTTCTTTTTCGATTCCGAGATAGTCGAGAAAACTGAACAGAAGTGCCATTCTCCGACGGGTATAATAGTTTCCCGTTACGTAGTGACAGTCTCCCGGATGACAGCCGCAGAGGATGACGCCGTCCGCGCCGCGCTGAAAGGCTTTGAGAACGAAAGTCGGATTTACGCGGCAGGAACAGGGAACGCGTACGATTTTTACGTTTGCAGGATAAGAAAGTCTGCTTGACCCTGCAAGATCTGCGCCCGCATACGAACACCAATTGCAACAAAAAGCGACGATATTCGGTACGAACTTTTCGTTTTCCGTATTTACTTCCTGCATATTGCTTCCACCTCCGAAAGAATCTGAGCCGTGCTGAAACCGGATAAATCCATTGCTCCCGACGGACATGTGACCGTACAGGCGCCGCACCCCTGACAGACGGCGGGATTGACCTGCGCGACTCTTCTCGTTTCCGTTTTCCCTCCGCCGATGCGGAACTCTTTATCGACGTAAGTGATCGCGCCGTACGCGCAGACGTTTGCGCACTGCGAACAGCCGTTACAAGCCGTTTCGTCCGGACGAGCTACGCAGGGATTTGTTTTCAGATGATTTTTGACGAGAAGACCGATGACTTTCGCCGCACAGGCGGAAGCCTGTGAAACGGTTTCGGGAATGTCCTTGGGGCCCTGACAGACTCCTGCGAGATAAACGCCAGCCGTCGGGCTTTCCACGGGACGGAGTTTGGGGTGAGACTCATTGAGGAAATTGTTCGTATCGATACTTGCGGTAAGAAGGGTCGCGATCTTGCGGACGGAAGGTTCGGGTTCGATCGCCGTAGCGAGGACGACGAGATCGGAAGGAATGACCACCTGCTCGTTCTCGATCAGATCGGCGCCCTGCACCATCAATTTCCCGTTTTCGTTCCACACTTTGCCGACCATTCCCTTTATGTAATCGACGCCGTATTGTTCAACGGCACGGCGATAAAACTCGTCGTAATTTTTTCCGGGCGTTCTGACGTCGATGTAGAAGACGTGAACTTCGGTGTCGGGATATTTTTCACGGATGAGCATGGCGTGTTTTGCCGTATACATACAACAGATCTTGGAGCAATACGGTTTTCCGCATCCGGACACGTCACGCGAGCCGACGCATTGAATAAAGGTGATTACCTTCGGATGCGTGTTGTCGGACGGGCGGAGAAGGACGCCGTTGGTGGGCCCCGCAGCGTTCATCAGCCTTTCGAGTTCGAGAGAAGTGATGACATCTTTGTTGTCGCTGTATCCGTATTCGTTGAAGGCGTCGACGTTGATCGGGCGGAAACCCGTCGCCACGACGATCGCGCCGTATTCTCTCTCGACGAAAGTGTCCTGCATCGTATAATCGATGGCGCCCGCACCGCAGAATTTCTGACAGACGCCGCATTTGCCCGTTTTCAATTTCAGGCATTGCGTCGGATCGATAACCGCGACGTTCGGAATTGCCTGGGCAAACGGGATATAGATCGCCGTACGGTTATTGAGATTCATGTTGAACTCGTTGAGACCTTTTTTCGAGGGGCATTTTTCCATACAGACTTTACACCCCGTGCACTTTGTCTCGTCGACGTATCTCGCCTTCCTTCTGATTCTGACTTTGAAATTCCCGACGAAACCCTTGACGTCTTCGACTTCGGAATAAGAAAGGATATCGATATTTTCATTCTGTGCGCAATCGACCATTTTCGGAGTCAGAATACACGCCGAACAATCGAGCGTCGGAAAGGTCTTATCGAGTTGAGCCATTCTTCCGCCGATCGTAGGATTCTTTTCCACGATATCGACGGGGAAACCCGCTTCGGCGATATCGAGAGCGGCCTGAATGCCCGCAATTCCCCCGCCGATCACAAGCGCTCTTTTGACGACGGGACTCTCCCCTGCCGTAAGGGGCGCGTCAAGGCGGACTTTTGCAATCGCCGTACGAAGGAGTACGAGGGCTTTCTTCGTTGCTTCTTCCCTGTCTTTATGGATCCAGGAGCACTGTTCTCTCAGATTTGCTACTTCCACCATGTAAGGATTGAGCCCGACGCTTTCCGCGGCTTTGCGAAAGGTCGCCTCGTGCATTCTCGGCGAGCAGGATCCGATCACGATACCCGTAAGATTATAATCTTTTACTGCGTTTTTGATCAGTTGCTGTCCGTTTTCCGAGCACATATATTGGTAATCGGCAGAAAAGACGACGCCCGGTTCGGCTTTGATAAGTTGGGCGAGTCTCTCCACGTCTACCGTCGCGGCGATATTACTGCCGCACCAGCATATAAAAACTCCGATTCTCTGCATATTTTGTCTCTCTCTGTTTATTTGTTGTATTTTCTGTACGCGCTGACAAGCAGTTGCTGAGGAATCAATTCATCCACGATCGGTGGGATATCTTCGGCGGAAATACCGTTCTTTCCCTGCATTCTCGTCACCGTCGTGCGGACTGCTTCGATCACGCCCTGCGGCGCGACGCCTCTCGGACAGCGTTCGACGCATGCCATGCAGGAAAGACAATGCCAGATCGCTTCGCTTTCAAGCAGTTTTTCCGTTTTCCCTTTTATGAGATAACCGACGAACTGATGCGGTTTGATATCCATTTCCCGATAAGCGGGACATCTGCCCGAACATTTACCGCATTTCATGCATTTTCGGATCTCTGTGCCCGAAATCCGCAGGATTTGTTCACCCGTTTCCCGTTTATCCATTTTCTTTTACCCCCAAAGCCTCTGCAAGAAGTTCGGTAAAATAGACGACGTCGATTTTTCCTCCGCCGTTCTTTCTGAGATTGTACAGACAAAGCGGGCACGCTGTGACGACGATTTCCGCCCCTGCGCTCTCTGCGCTTTCAATCACCAAACGGCTTCTCTTCGCGGTAAGGTCTTTGTCTTTGAAGGAAACGTATGCGCCGCAACACTCGTTCCGCATCGGAAAACGAACGGGATCTCCTCCGATCGCCTCAATGAAATTTTCGAGGACGGAAGGATTTTCCGGGTTGTCGAAAGCCATTACCTTACTCGGGCGAAGAAGCAGACAGCCGTAATACCCCGCGATTTTTTTCTTTACGGGACGTACGATTTTTTCTGCGATTTTTTGAAAACCGATTTCGTCGCGCAGCATTTCAAGGTAATGGATCACCTGCGTTTCCCCGCGATACGGTTCATCGAATGAAAGATAAGCGTTTGCTTTTGCGCAGAAATTCTCGTCGTTTTTCGCATCGTCGTTCACCCGTTTGATCACGTTATGACAAGCCGAGCAAAGAGTCAGGAGTTTTCCCCCATTCCTTTTTGCCTGTTCCAACGCTCTCAGGGCGGATAATTTCGTGGCAATTTCGTCGCGCGACGTGTTATACACGCCTCCGCAGCATTGCCAGTTTTCAATTTCATCCATTTCAACGCCGAGAACTTGCGCGGATACTCTTGCGTAACGGTCGAGATCCTTTGCCTGCGTCTTCAGCGTGCATCCGGGATAATAACTGATTCTCATCTGTTTTTCCTTGCGAAAATTATTTTTTATGCGGATAAGCCATCTCTTCGGGGTGGAAAACCTCGTCGAATTTTTCTGCCGTCAGGAAACCGAGCGATACGCAGGCTTCTTTGAGGGAAATATTTTCTTTAAAAGCTTTTTTCGCCGTTTTTGCCGC
>CAMAJQ010000086.1 GCA_945835865.1 uncultured Clostridia bacterium | reverse complement strand
AAAGAAGCTCTTTTCTTCTCATCTTTACGCATCGGCAAAGAATTCCTTCACGGTCGCGACGAAGGCGTCTCCCCTCTCCTCGTAGTCCGAAAAGGCGTCGAAACTCGAACAGGCGGGACTTAACAGAACGCATTCGTCCTTCCTTGCGATCAGACAAGCGAGTTCGACCGCCGGACGGAATTCTTTCACGACGGAGATCTCGTCGAAACACGCCTTTCTCGCAGCGGAGAGAAGGGCGTACCTGCTTTCGCCCGTCGCAACGACGTGCCTTACGGAACTCTTTCCGATCTCCGCGAAGAGAGAATCGAAAGAAAGACCTTTGTCCTTTCCTCCGAGAAGGAGAACGCACGGTTTTTTCATCGTCTCGATCGCCTTGACCGCGGCGTCCGGATTCGTCGCTTTGGAATCGTTATAAAAATCCGTCCCGTCGAAACACCCGACGTATTCGATGCGGTGACGCACCCCTTTAAAGGATCTGAGCCCCTCGACGATACTCTCTTCTTTCACGCCGAGAATCTCCGCCACGCAGATCGCCGCGAGCGCGTTCTCGACGTCGTGTTCTCCCCGAAGAGAAAAATCTTTTTCGTCGGCTATGTATTTCCCCTTGAAATAGATCTTTCCGTCCGAAAGATAACAGCCGTTGACCTCGCTCCTGACGGAAAAAGCGACGACCTTTGCTTCGGTCTTTTCGCCGAGATTCCTCACGACGCCGTCGTCGTAATTGAGCACGGCGTATTCGCTTTCTTTCAGATTTGATAAGATCCGGCTCTTGACGAAGACGTAATTTTCCATGTTATAATGTCTGGAAAGATGATCGGGCGTGATATTCGTGATCACGGCGACGTGAGGCGCAAAGCGCGCAGCCGTTTCCAGTTGAAAACTCGAAACTTCCGCCACGACGACGTCCTCTTCCCGCAACCCGTCGAGAACGGAAGAAAAGGGAGTTCCGACGTTCCCGCAAAGTCTGGGAGAAAGCCCTCCCGCCCGCAGAATACAGTCGATCATCGTGCAGGTCGTCGTCTTTCCGTTCGTTCCCGTGACGGCGACGACGGGATTGACGCAGAGAGAAGACGCGAGTTCGAATTCTCCCGTCACTCTCTTGCCCGAACGTTTCGCCTTCACGGGAATATCGTGATCGATGGCGACCCCGGGACTGAGAACCACGACGTCGCAACGGGCGATCGCCTCTTCGATCCCGTCCTTACGGACGATCTTCACCCCCCGGGACTCAAGATCCCTTTCTGCGGCGAGGACGGTCTCGTTTTCCCCGTCGTCGTAAACCGAACAATCCGCCCCGCGGCTCAGAAGCAGTTCGCACGCCGATCTCCCGCTTTTGGACACGCCGACGATCAGAAATTTATCTTTCGGAAAATACATAAGCGATTACCTCTCTGAAATAATTTCTTTCCTCCTTTCCCTCTCCGCGCGCGTTCAGGCGGCGACGCGGAAAAGAAGAAGGGTTAAAGTTCCGACGAAAAAAGTGACGAGTTTATACCCGAACGCGATTTTGCTTTCGGAAAACCCGAGATGCTGAAAATGATGATGCAGGGGTGCCATCAGAAAGATCCTCTTTCCCGTCCGTCTGAAATGAACGACCTGAAGGATGACGGACAGAGAGGAACAGACGAAGACGAAACCGATCAGCGGAATGAAAAGCACGTTTCCGCTGACGATGCTGATCGCCGCAACGAGCCCTCCGAGCGCAAGCGAACCCGTATCTCCCATGAACACCGACGCGCGATGGGTGTTGAACAGAAGATACCCGATCAACCCTCCCACGAGCGAAAAACAGAGTGCGGCGAGATTGCCGTATTCCTTCTCCGAAATAAAACTCTCGGGCGAAAAGGCGAGTTGCAGACATACGAGCGCTCCGAGAAAAGCGAAATATAAATAACAGACGCCCGCAGCGAGTCCGTCGAGTCCGTCCGTCAGGTTGACGCTGTTCGTCGTCGCGAGAAAGACGAAAACGCAGATCGGGAAAAACCACAACCCCGTTTCAACCGTCCTGCCCGAAAAGGGAAGAAAGACGAGGGTCAGACCTCTCCGACAGCAGAACACCGCCATTACCACGGCGACGGCGAGTTCGAAGAGGGTTTTTTGCAGCGGGTCGAGTCCCTCGTTTCTCCTCCTTGCGATTTTAACGCCGTCGTCGGTCAATCCGACGACGGCGTACCCCGCCCCGACCGTCATACATACGACCGAAAGATAAAAATCACCTTCGTGAAAAACGACCGCAGAGAGAAATGAGGACAGCAGGAAAATGAGTCCGCCCATCGTCGGCGTTCCCTTTTTGCCGTCGTGCTCGGAAAGGTATTTGAGAATATTCTGACCAAATTTCAATCGTCTCAGCAGCGGAATGAGCAGGGCTCCGATCAGGACGGCGAGAACAAGAGAGAGCAAGAGTGCGGCGAGACAGCGTTTCAGAAGATCCATTCACCCCGTCTCCCCCGTGAGCGACAGAATGACTTCCCGGTCGGAAAAATGCCGCCTGACCCCCATCGTTTCCTGATAATCTTCCGCCCCTTTCCCCGCAACGAGAAGGATATCCCCTTCTCCCATGCCCGAAAGGGCGTAGGCGATCGCCTTTTCCCGATCCGGGACGGAAAGAAAATCGCGCGTGACCGAGCGCGTTCCTTCTTCGATCGAGCGTATGACGTCAAGAGGATCTTCAAAGCGGGGGTTATCGTTCGTGATCACGGTGAAATCGGCGAGTTCTCCTGCGATCCTTCCCATGCTTTTCCTCTTTTCTTTTTCCCGGTTTCCGCCGCAACCGAACACGCAGATGAGCCGCGATCCGCACAGTTTTTTCATAGAGGTCAGGATCCGCTGCAATCCGTCCGGGGTGTGGGCGTAATCGACGAAAACCATGCCGCCGCGGTATTTCGCGACGAACTCTCCCCTGCCCGGCACGGGCGACATCTCCGCAAGCGCCTCGGCGACGCAGTGTACGGGCACGCCGCAAAGAACGGCGCACGCCGACGCCGCGAGAGTGTTGTACACGTTGAAATATCCGACGAGCGGACACGTCACGTCGTAAATGGCGTCGAAGAGATTGACGACGTAAGAAATCCCGTCCGCCGTCTCGGATACGTCGATGGCAAAAGCGTCCGCAGGGTTTTCGATGCCGTACGAAAAAGCGAACCCCTCGTTTTCCGCCAGAAGGGAAATGCCGACGGGATCGTCGCTGTTCACCAGCATCCGACGGCAATTTTCCCTTTTGAAAATACTCTTTTTCACTGCCGCATAACGGGAAAAATCTCCGAAATAATCGAGATGATCCTCCGTGCAGTTGGTAAAAACGAGGGTTTCGAAATAAATTCCTTCCATCCTCCTCTGCGCGATTGCGTGCGCAGACACTTCGGTGACGAAAAATTCCGCTCCGAGAGATCTCGCTTCGGCGAGCAGAGAGTACGTTTCGAGAAGCCCGGGGGTAGTCAGTTCGCTCGGGCGGTTTTTCTCTCCGCAATAGACCCCGATCGTTCCGACGACGAAAGTTTTCCTTCCCGCTTTTTCAAAAACGGCGCGGAGAACGTGACACACGCTCGTCTTCCCGTTCGTTCCGACGACGCCGACGATCTTTAATCCTCTCTGCGGATCGTCGTAAAAGTTTTTCGCGATCCCCGCTTCTGCGGCGATCACGTCTTTTACGACGATCTGAGCAACCGTGCAATCCGACTCTTCTTCCGCAACGACCGCGAGCGCCCCTTTTGCGATTGCTTCCGGAATGTATTCTTTTCCGTCCGAACTCTCCCCTTTTCTGCAAAAATACAGCGCGCCGGGTTTCGTCAGATCGCTCCTGTCGCAAAGAGAGTCGATTTCGTCGGGAAGCGTCCCGACCGTACGGAGCACCTCCGTTCCCCGAAGCAGTAAATCCGTTTTCATTACCGTCACATCCTTATTTGCTTTTTCCGTCCGTCGTCCCGGACGGTGAAATATTTTTACACCCGATGATCCCCTCGAAGACCTTCCGAACGAGAGGTGCGGCGACCGTCGATCCGTATTGCCCGCCGACCGGTTCGTCCACGATGGCAAGGGCGAGGTACTGCGGATCGTCCGCGGGGAAAAATCCGACGAAACTCATTACGTTTTTCCCTTGCGCGATCACGCCGTTTTCGTATTTCTGCGCCGTCGCCGTCTTGCCGCCGACCCGATACCCTTCGATATACGCCTGTTTTCCGCTCCCGTCCCGGACGACGCCTTCGAGATATCCCGCGATGATCGAAGAAGTTTTTTCCCCTATCACTCTTCTCTTCGCTTTTTTCCCGAACGATTGAGTGATCCTGCCATCCGCGTCGTAAATCTCCGATGCGAAATAGGGTTCGTAATAAACTCCGCCGTTGACCGCGCACGCCGTCGCGGCGGCAAGTTGAAGAGGAGTCACGGCGATCGTCTGACCGAAAGAAATTCTCGCGAGATCTCCCGCCGTCACCGCGCTTTCCGGCAAAACCATGCCGAGAGCCTCGCCCGAAAAATCCACCCCCGTCGCCTGTCCGTAACCGAAAGCGCGGACGTATTCGTACATCTTGCTTTTTCCGAGAGAGAGCGCGATGTCGACGAAACAGGGATTACAACTGTTGTTGAGGGCGCGCGCAAGGTTTTCGTTGGAGTGCTTTCCGTTGGAATGATCGCTCCAACATTTGATCTTTTTTCCGTCCACGAGTCTGTATCTTGCCGAACTGAAGATATGATCGGGCGAAAATGCGGCTGGGTTACCTCTTAAAAACTCCTCGACGTTCGCCGAGGCGGTGAGCACTTTGAAAGAAGACCCGGGCTCGAAACTGTCCGATACGAGGGAACTTCTTCCCGAGACGCGAAGCATCTCCGGATCGTCCCTCGGAACGTGATTGAGGTCGAAAGAGGGACTTTCGCTCATCGCAAGGATGGCGCCGTCGGAAGGATCGAGCACGAGGATCCCGACCGATTTCGGCGAATAGATCGCCGTCGCCTCGGCGACGACTTCGTCGCAGATGCGACAGATATCGGCGTCGACCGTCAGCCGGAGTGAAAGACCGTCCGTCGCACGGATGTATCTCGCCGTTTTTCCTTCCACGTCCTTTCCCACGAGATCGGCTTCGTAGAGGATCTCTCCGTCGTACCCCCGCAGGTTCTCGTCGTAATAACTTTCCAGCCCGCTCTT